>DATADW010000399.1:0-4941 GCA_036258335.1 Acidimicrobiia bacterium | reverse complement strand
GAACTTCACCATCACCAACATCTCGACTCTGCTCGTGTACGGGGGGATTTACGTGGTGGGCTACGTGATGGCCCTGTTCCTCCAAGGTGCTGCCGGTGCACTCTTGGTCCCCGGGTCGCTATCGATCATCACCGCCACCTTCCCCGAGGGCGAGCCACGAGGGAGGGCCCTGGGGATATGGGCCGGAGCGACGACGCTGGTGACGCTGGCCGGTCCTTTGGTAGGTGGCTTCTTGGTTGACACCATCTCGTGGCGGGCGGCGTTCCTGATCAACGTACCCCTCGGTGCGGTGGCGTTGTGGGCGACCGTCAGTTATGTCCCCGAATCCCGCGACGAGTCCGAGGCAGCCCGGCTCGACTGGTTGGGCGCGGCCGTGGTGGCCGTGGCCATCGGGGGTTTGGTCCTCGGGGCGATACGTGGCCAGGAGAGTCAGTGGCAAGACACCGGGGCGTGGGTGGCTCTCGTCCTCGGGCTGGCGGCGGCGATCGCCTTCCCCTTCCTCATGAAGCACTCGGACCACCCCCTCGTTCCGCTCGAACTATTCCAGAACTCGAACTTCACCATCACCAACATCTCGACTCTGCTCGTGTACGGGGGGATTTACGTGGTGGGCTACGTGATGGCCCTGTTCCTCCAAGGCACGGTGGGGTACACCGCCCTCGCTGCCGGTCTTGCCGGGATTCCCGGATTCCTGCTGCTCGGGCTGTTCTCGGAGCGTTTCGGCGTGTTCGCCGGGCGGTACGGCCCGCGTCGTTTCATGGTGATGGGCCCGGCGGTGATGGCACTGGGCATCCTTTGGCTGGGACGCTTCCCCGCGGACAGCCAACCGTGGAGGTTGGTCGCCGGCGATCCCTCGAGCTGGCTGCCGCCCACCAGCTACCTGACCGATGTACTCCCGGCGATGCTGATCTACGGGTTAGGGTTGACGATGCTGGTGGCGCCACTAACCACCGCGCTGATGGGATCGGTCCCGGTGGAACGGGCCGGGCTGGCTTCAGCGATAAACAACGCCGTGTCACGGGTAGGTCCACAGCTTGCCGGAGCAGCCATCTTCATCGCCATAACCGCCGTCTTCTATGCCCAGCTAGCCGTGTCGGTCCCCTCGCTGGATGTCGACAACCCCGAGATCCGGTCCCAGGTGGCACCGCTCAACCCGCCGGCCGACGGTGTGGCGCCCGACGTCGCCACGGCATCCAGCGCCGCTTCCACCGACTCCTTTCGAGTGGCAATGTGGATCTCGGCCGGCCTGATGGCCGCCGGTGCGCTGGTCAACCTGCGGATCTCGGATTCTGCCCGGAGAGAGCAGCAACCGGGCGGGGTCGTCGCTGGTGCCAACCAAACGCCGGTGCCGTCGAGAGAGGGAGAAGACGGGAGCTGAGCTCAGCCAGGTTGGGCAGTGGGAAGCACGATGCGGAAGGTCGTACTCCCAGGCCTTGTTGTGAAATCGACCGTGCCGTGATGCTCGACCACGATCGCTTTGACGGACGGGAGGCCGAGCCCGGTGCCTTTGTCGAGCTGCTTGGTGGTGAAGAAGTCGTCGAACACGTGGGGCTGCACTTCGTCGGGGATCCCAGGGCCGCTGTCGATCACCTCCACCGTCACCTCGCCGTCGGCGGCCCGGGTGCGCAGGGTGAGCGTCCCGGTCCCCTCCATGGCGTCAACCGCGTTGGCGACGAGATTGGTCCACACCTGGTTGAGCTTGCCGCCGAAGGCTTCGATGCGGGGAAGTTCGGGATCGAACGCGCGCACGACCTCGATGTGGTCGAGACGCCCACCGAGGATGAGCAACGTGTCCTCCAGACCGCGGTGGACCTCGTAGTCCGGGATGAGCGCCCGGCCCTCGTGGGCATAGCGTCTCACCGCTCCCACCACCTCTGAGACCCGTTCGGCGGTCAACGCCAACTCGGCAGCGAGCCCCCGCACCTCAACGTCGGCGGCCAAGGCGGTCACCACCACTTGGAGCCTGTCGGCAGGAACGGTCGATTCCACGCCATCCAGGTCGGCCAGAGTGATCCCTCCACCGACGAGCGAGTCCGACAGCGCCGATGGCCGGGGGAAATCGCGCTTCTCCAGCCAGGCCCGGATGAGCTGCTCGCTGCGTGACCGCTCCAACCCCACCGCGGCCGACCGAACGGACACCTGCTCCAGGTAAGTGACCTCGTCGAGCTCGAGCGGCGCCACCGCCTCCCGCCAGCGCGGCACCGCCTGATCCAGATAGGCAGCGGCGCGTCGCGCCGCCGCAGCCGGGTTGTTGAGGTTGTGAAGCAGCAGCGCCGTCGTCTCGCCGAGCAGTTTCATGTGCTGCGATTGCCGCAGAGCCAGTTCGGTCGAACGAAGCCGCCCGGTGACCGTCCGGACCATCGCCAACGCGGCGGCTGGGTTGTTGAGCAGCTTCTCTATTGCGGCGCCCGGAACCTCAACGACCTGACTGGGAACGACCGCGGTAACCGTGGCATTGCGCGGCGCCCTCTCCAACATCGCCATCTCGCCGACCACCTCGCCGGGGTCGACATTCCCCAAAGGAAGCTGCACACCCTGGGTGAGCCGGGTCACATCGAAGTTTCCCTCCAGCACCACATACAGGGCGTCGCTGTTGCTGCCCTCGACGATGAGATCTTCCCCGGCATCGAGGTTCTTCGTCTTGGCGCTATGGGTGAGCTCGTCGAGCTCAGCCTCATCGAGCCCCTGGAACATCGCGACGGCGGCGAGACGCTCGCGAACGGAAGGTTCGTCGCTCACGGCCCAGCGCGGTGCTCATGGACCATGCGCACCGCCATCGCACCCTCGCCCACCGCGGAGGCGACCCGCTTGATCGATCCGTGGCGCACGTCACCCGCCACGAAGACGCCTGGCAGGCTCGATTCGAGTGCGAGAGGCTGCCGGGACAGCGTCCAGCCCGTCGGCCGACTCCCGCAGTCGGCACCGGTGAGGATGAAATCGGCTGAATCACGCATGACCTGCCCATCCAGCCAGTCGGTGCGCGGCGCCTGTCCGATAAATATGAACAGGGCCTTCGCCTGAACGGTCTCGGCATCCGCGCCGCCAACCGCTTCGATGTCGACAGCCTCGAGCCGATTCTCGCCGTGCACCGCCGTCACCTCGACCTCGGTGCGAACCGAGACATTGGGAATCTGCCCCAGATCGTCGACTAGGTACTGCGACATCGTCTCCTCGAGCGTCGCAGCGCGGACCAGGATGGTGACGGTCTTCGCAAACCCGGCTAGATAGACCGCCGCCTGCCCGGCCGAGTTGCCCCCGCCGAGGATCAGCATGTCTTCGTCGCGGTGGATGTTTGCTTCCACCTGGGACGCCCCGTAGTAGACCCCGGCCCCGGTGAGCGCCTCGCAGCCGGGCACGTCCAGCTTCCGGTACGAGACGCCGGTGGCAACCACCACAGCCTGGGAGGTCAGCTCTCGGCCGTCGGTCAGTACCAGCGTCTTGAACGGGCCCTCGACCTTCATCGACTCCACCTCGACGCCAACCCACAGCTCCGCCCCAAATCGGCGTGCCTGAGTGACGGCGCGCCTGGCGAGGTCTGCGCCGCTCAGACCGATCGGGAATCCGAGGTAGTTCTCGATCCTGGCGCTTTGACCAGCCTGCCCTCCCGGCGCCTCTCGCTCCAGCAACAGGGTGGACAGCCCCTCGGAGGCACCGTAGACCGCCGCCGCCAGCCCGGCGGGGCCACCGCCCACGATGACCAGGTCGTAGGAAGGCCGGGTCGGCTCACCAGCCAGACCGAGTTGGGCGGCGAGCTCCGCTGTTGAGGGCTGGACCTGATTGGTACCGTCGGCGTAGAGCACGACCGGGAGCTTCACCGGATCGAGTTCGGCCGCGGTGAGCAGTCGACCGGCGCCGGGGTCGCTGTCGATGTCCATCGCCGAGAACGGCACCTGGTTGCGGATCAGAAATGCCTGGAGATCGTGGAAGTCGCGCGACCAACGGGCGCCAACGATGCGAACACCCTCGTAGGCCATGACGTAGGCACCCTCCCACCTCTCCAACAGGTCGTCGAGGGTGGGGTAGAGCCTCTCCTCCGGAGGTTCCCACGGCTTGAGGATGTAGTAGTCGACGCCCGCCTTGTTGATGGCGGCGATGGCGGCGTCGGTGTCGCTATAGGCGGTGAGCAGGGCGCGCCTGGCGTCCGGGTAGATGTCGCGGGAGGCCTCGAGCAACTCGACACCGGTCACCTCGGGCATCCGCTGGTCGGCAAGGATCAGGGCGACCCGATCGCCCTGCAGATGGAGCTGCTTGAGCCCGTCGAGAGCCTCGTTGCCACCTGTGAAATCGACGACGTTGTAGTCGTCGCCGTACTTCTGCCGCACGTCTCTCGCTACGGCGACTCGCACCGCAGGTTCGTCGTCGACTACCACCAAATACGGAGTTTCCGCCACGCTCCACCGGCCTCTTCGGGCCACTCCTCTGGACTACCCATCCTCCCGGGGATAGATGCTACCTGCCCCCCTCGGTCCGGGACCAAGCCTGCGTGAACCGGTACCCAGCTCCGGCAACCTCCCACCTAGCTACTGACCGCGTCGTCGGTAGAGGGTCACGCCGCCGGCGATGAGTGCCGCGGCGGCGGTGGCGCCCAATAGACCTAGGGCCACCGCGCCGAATCCACCGCCGGCAGGACCAGGTTCTGTGGTCGGTGGGGCAGTGAGCGTCGTCGGCGGAACGGAGGTCGTGGTCGTCCGCCGCTCGGTGGTGGTGCTCCGGTCTGGCCTAGTGGTTGTGGTCGACGGCTCGGTGGAGGATGAGGCGACCGTCGGTGGGGCGGCATCCACCACAGTCGAGCTGGTAGTCGCCGGAGTGGTCGTAGTGGTTGTGACCAGCAGGCTCGTCGTGGTCGGCCCGGAGCTGGTCGTGGTCGGAGGACGTGTCGTGGTGGTGGGAGGACGCGTCGAGGTGGTGGGAGGACGCGTCGTCGTGGTGGGTGGGCGGGTT
>DATADW010000398.1:0-6029 GCA_036258335.1 Acidimicrobiia bacterium | reverse complement strand
GCTATGTCCTTACCGCGTCACAAGGGCCGATAAGGGCCGAGGTCGTGGTCGAGGTCGTCCTCCCCAGGGATCAGCTGATGAGGGTCAAACCGGAGTCGGCCCCGCCTGGGGCCGCGATGCTGCTCGGAATGGCAGGGTTCGACCCCGGCGCCGAGGTCCCGCTCCACCTCTACGGCGGCTCCCGATACGACATGGAGTATCTCGCCAGCCTCTCAGTCGAGATCGATGACCAGGGCCAAGCGCGGACTCAACTGCAAACGGAGCCCTCGGACCCGCCGGGCTTCTATTGCATCTTCGCCTTTGGTACCCAATCTGAGGAGTTCGGGTGCGACGCCCGGTTCGAGCTCACCGGGCCCGGCTGATAGGGCCGATGGGGCGGCTGCGCCGCGCCAAGAGGAAGGCGGTCCATGCTGTCCGCAAGAATTGACCACAAACGAACGTACATTCCGATGCGGTTCTCCGCACGGATGGCGCGGTGCGTTCTGCTCCCCGCTGTCGGGGTTCTCGCCGCGTGTGCTGGGGGCACCGGGATCGTCACTACAGCCGGGAATGCGGCGACCACATTGCCCGAAGCCCTGGACACGTCTGCTCCGAGCACCTTGCCACCGCTCACCGACACCACTTCGCATCCAGCGACCAGCAATGTATTGGGAGAGCAAGACGTCAGCGTGCTTCAGAGAAGGGACATCCCCCCCGAGGGGTTGCGGCTCAGTTCGACCTCGGCGTGGCCGGCAACGGTGGGAGCGGTGAGATCTGCGAGGGGCCCTTCCCACCGGGTCCCCGCGTTGCGCCGGACGAGAACCGACGTCGCCCGATAAGTGTCGAGGCGGGCGGGTCCCTCTTGCTATGTCTGCCTGGTTTCGACCCCAGCCAGTCGATCCGGATGGTGCTCACCTCGCCCAGCGGTGAGGAATTCATCGATGATGTCACAGCGCGCGATCTACGCGCCGACGAGTTTCCTGGGCTAGTGCTTGCGGAAAACCTCTTCGAGTGGTTTCCCTTCCCCACCGCCGAGTTGGGGCGGTATACCGCGCTCGCAAGTCAGGCCGATCTGGAAGCCTCCACCCCTTTCGTGGTGATACTCCCCGACGCCCCTGATGTCGATGTCGAGCCTCGCGCCGGCCCACCCGGAACCTCGTTCGTCATCGGGGTCGCCGGGTTCGAACAGGGATCGGAGTTTCCCCTCCACATCTACTGGGCCAACCCCGACGATGAGAAGGTGAGTGCGAACGAGTACAACGGATCCCTCTACTTCTCCGGCAGGTACCGGTACATAACAAGCCTCCGTATCACCGCCGACGACTTGGGCAGAGCCGCCTATGACCTAGAGACCCAAGCTTCAGATCCGGCTGGCGGGTATTGCCTGTTCACTCACAGCCCCGGATCGGACGAGATCTTCTGCGACGCTTCTTTCGAGCTCGTGCCGCCGAGGTGACGGCTGGCGTGGATGGGCGTCGAGCCCTAGGCCGGGAACGGCGAACCGTATTGCGTGGCGGATTCTTGGCCATCGTGACAGCAGTCGCTGCCTGCGGGGGAGGTTCGGCGTCGATCACCTCGGTTGCGCCGGCGGCTAGCTCGTCCGGCCCGACATCGTCCACCTCACCGCCGGCGACCTCGCTGGGGGGGAACAATGGCGACAGCGTCCTCCAGAGGCGGGACGTTCCCCCAGAGGCGGTCCTCGCCCAATCCGAGCTCAGCTTGCAAGGCGAAAACCCGATCGAGGACATGCTCGAGGTGGTGCCACGATCGGGTCCCCCGGGAACACGGTTTGTCGTCAGCCTGGTCGGCTCCCAGCCCGAATCGGAACTGGAGATCCACCTCTACTGGGCCGATCCGGGCGGTGACGTGGTCGACTCCGAGTCCTACTTCTTGGGCTATGGGTACGTCACCAGCCTCCGACTCATGACCGACGAATCGGGCAATGCAACCTTGGACCTGGTCACAGAACCTTCGGATCCAGTTGGCGGATACTGCCTCTTCTCCGAGAGCCCACAACTGGACGAATACCAGTGCGAGGCCTTCTTCCTCTTGGTGTCTCCCACGGAGTGAAGACCTCCGCCGGCATCACGAGTGGGAAACCCCCCCACCCCGGGTTACGTTGAATCATGGTGCGAAAGGGTCTTCTGATCATGATGGTGGCGCTGGGGGCCTGTGGGGGAACGGCAGCGCCAACCACGTCGGGTGAGCCTGCTGCTCCCTCGACTTCGCGGACATCGTCCACCTCGGCGCTTGCGACCACTACCCCCACGACGCTCCCCGCCACCACAGTCACCCCGACCACCGAGCCAACGCCCACCACGATCGCCCCGAGCGCCGAGCCGGCCGGTGTGCTGATCGGCAACTCGTCGGGGATCTTCTTCGCCCCCCTGGGCGACGAACCGCGACCGGTCGCCGACGGTCCGGTGATCGCGGTGCGTGACGACCTCGCCGGCGGGTTGGTGGTGCAGTTCGCCGGGCCGGAAGGGCGTCCCGGCGTGGTGTCGCATGTGCCCGCCGAAGGGAACCCTTGGATGGTTCTCGCGCCAGAGAGCAACGGGTGGGTGACCCTGGAAGACGTCGAGCGGATCGGCGGCAATCCCACAGTGGTCGCCACGGTTAGGACCCGTTCTGGCAATCCAGATGCTGAACGATTAACGCTCGAGACGATCGACCTCACGACCCGAGAACGCCGGCAAGTGGCGGTGATCGGTGGGCATGAGTCGGGAGCAGGACCAGCAAGCGCCGACCCCGAGGGATTTGTCGTGAACAGGTATGTCGTGGCCGAGTCGTCGGTGGAATTTCTCGACCCCGACGGGGAAGCGCGCCGACCACCGTTCAACCCGAACCCGGAATGCAAGGACGACGTCACCTGCCCCCGTTCGGTGGTGGCTTCCGCCGACGGGCATCTGCTCGCCTACCTGGTGACGGTCCCCGGTGACGGCGTGGCCGACGGGGTTGACCTCGTCGTCGTCGATGCCACAACCGGTGAGGAGGTTGCCAGGGAAGGACTGCCCATAGCCGGGTTTGCCACCGTCGGAGTGGACATCGTGGGAGAGTTCGTGCTGGTCAACCGTCTCGCCGCCGGCACCAGCGGAGAGCCGACCGAGCCGACCTTCCCCATGGTCCTCGATCTCGGCTCCGGAGAGCTCACCGAGATCCCCTTCGCCGGTGTCGCCTCGCTGGCGAGGACCGACCCCGCGATCACCGGCCCCCTGCGCTGATCAGAGCGGCCGACCCGGCTACCTCGTTACCATCTTCCTCCTGACCGCGAGGAGGCAGGAGATGGGTTTCCAGGGCCCAGAGACGGCGAAGTGGTATCGGCGGGCGACCGAGTCATTGGTCAAGGGGACGTCGAGCATGTTCCGCTACTGGAGCGATGACGACACGATGGTCATCGCCCGAGGCGAGGGCGGCGCCGTGTTCGACATGGACGGCAAGCGCTATGTCGACTACCAGCTCGGTTTCGGCCCGGTGATCCTCGGTCACGGCAGGGCGGAGGTGGCTGCCGCCGTCGCCGAGGCAGCCGCCGACGGCACTACCTTCGCAATGACCCAGCGGCGCGAGATCGAAGCGGCGGAAGCCTTCAAGAAGGCGGTGCCGTGGGTGGAGCACCTCCGTTTCACTAATACCGGCACAGAGGCGACGATGCACGCCATCCGGCTCGCCCGTGGGTTCACCGACCGCGAGGTGGTCGTGAAGTTCGAGGGCCAGTATCACGGGGTCCACGACACGGTGATGTTCTCCACCGCGGGAGCCCCTCCCGGTCACCTCGGCGCCCGCACCGCCCCGGTCCCGTGGCAGAACTCGTCTGGCATCCCCGAGGCAACCAGGACCTCGGTGCGCACCATGCCGTTCAACGACCTCGAGTTGTTGGAGCGGCTCTTCGCCGATCAGGGCCGCCGGATCGCCGCCGTCATCGTCGAGCCCATGCTGGGCAATGCCTTTGGGATCATGCCGCGTCCCGGATTCCTCGAAGGACTCCGCCGTTTGTGCGACGAGTACGGGTCGGTGCTGATCTTCGATGAGGTGAAGACCGGGTTCCGGATTGCGCTGGGCGGGGCGCAGGAGGTCTTCGGGGTCACCCCCGACCTGGGTACTTTCGCCAAGGCGATGGGGAATGGGTTTCCGGTCGCGGCGGTCGCCGGTCGAAGCCCGGTTATCGACGCGCTCGGCGCCGGCGGCATCGGCCAGGCGGGCACCTACAGCGGCAACGGCGTCGCCGTGGCTGCGGCCAAGGCCACGATCGAGATCCTCGGCACGGGCGAGCCATACGACCGCATCGAGCAGGTGGGGACGTCGCTGATGGAGGGGATTCGAAAGGTGCTCGCCGACAGGGGCGTGCCCGGCCACGTCACCGGCCACCCTGCGATGTTCTCGGTCTTCCTGGCCGAGGACGAGCCCACCGAGTTCCGCCACGCCGTCAACCACGACGAACCGCGCTACGAGGAGATCTGCGCCGGGCTCATCCACCGCGGGGTGATGCCCTGCCCCGACGCCCTGGAACCGTGGTTCATCAGCTCCGCCCACACCGATGAGGACGTGGAGCTGACCCTGCAGGCCTTCGACGAGGCACTGGCCGACACCGTTTCGTGATGCGGGTTGCGCTCCTCGGTGCCGGGATCATCGGGAGGGTCATCGCCCGGGATCTGGCCACATGGGACCGGGCCGACGAGGTTGCCGTAGGCGACCTCGACCTGGAGAGGGCCAAGACGGTCGCAGGGGAGCATGGGTTCGAGGGGGTCGAGGTTGACGTCCTCGACAGAGAGTCCCTTGACACATTTCTCACCGGTGCCTCGGTGGTGCTGAATGCCGCTCAGTACCACGTCAACCTCGCCGTCATGGAGGGGGCGCTCCGGGCGGGATGTCACTATCTCGACCTAGGTGGGCTGTTCCACACCACTCGACGCCAACTCGAGCTGGGAGAGCGGTTCACCGTGGCCGGACTCAGCGCGGTGCTCGGGATCGGCTCCTGCCCTGGGATCGCCAACGTCCACGCCGGTGACCTTGGATCCCGGCTCGACGAGGTCCGCTCGGTTCGGATCTTCAACGGCGCCACTGTCGACCCCTCCGATCGGATCACCTGGCCATACTCGCTGTGGACGATCCTCGATGAGGTCACCCAGCGCCCGGTGGTCTTTCGCGACGGCGAGTTCGTCGAGTTGGAGCCGTTGTCCGAGGAGGAGCCGTTCCCATTTGTGGAGCCGATCGGTTACGCCACCACACACCTCTCGCTCCATTCAGAGGTGGCGACCATCCCGGTGAGCCTGGGACCGAAGGGGATCGAGCGCTGCGAGTTCAAGATTCGGTTCTTCGGGCTGTCCGAGGCGGCGCTCCGCAAACTCGCCTTCCTGGCCTCGATCGGTCTGGCATCCACCGACTCGAGAACCGTTGGGGCGGCCGAGGGCGTGGTTCCCCGCCGGCTTCTGGTCGACCTCCTGGAGGAGACGTCGCCGCCCCCACCGGAGCACCCCGGGTTCAAGGACATCGCCACCGTGGCCGAGGGCACCAAGGACGGTGTCCCCACCCGGCTCCGGTTGGACGCAACGGCATGGCCTTCACCAGAACTAGGCGTCGGTGGGGGCACGGTGGCGGTGGCCGCCCCACCCGCCGTGGTCGCCCGCTGGCTGGCCGACGACGCTCTTCCTCCCGGGGTCCATTCGCCCGAGACCGTTATCGAACCGCAGCCCTTCTACGAGGAATTGGCGCGGCGGGGGATCACCACCACCCTCAGCGAGGAGACGGTTCTGGCGGGCTGAGACCGCGCCCTCTCGCTCCGTCCCCCCGCAGGAGAGAAGGGCCCCGCTGCGGAGCAGCGGGTGGAGGGGAATCGCCAAGTCCCAACCGTGCTGGTTCCGCGCCAGCGCACCGTCGGGAGTGATCCCATTCCCCCCTCCCCCGACGCCTCCGGCGTCGGGTACTCCCCACGCCGGGGGGAGGGAAACTCAATGAGGCTTTCGAAATCACCTGACACGGTCCGCTGCTCGATTTGGACTTGTGGCTACCCTCGTCATGTCGAAGTGACGGCCTGGGGGACAGCAATGGGAACCGCG
>DATADW010000397.1:0-2350 GCA_036258335.1 Acidimicrobiia bacterium | reverse complement strand
CGCATATGAGGCGGCCTATGGCACGTCGCCTGAAGACCCGCGCAACACCACCACCGATGGCCTCTTCCCCACCGAGCGCGTGGTGGGTGGCTTCGACTTCGTCGGGGAGTTCTGGGTGGGTGGAGACGAGTCGCCACCGCTGGCGCCCGATCCCGATCCGATCGACGGCGAGGGGCACGGCACCCACGTGGCCCACATCGCCGGGGGGAACAACGGCGTGGCCCCCGGGGTCGACCTCTACGCCGTCAAGGTGTGTGCCACCCAATCCACAGCCTGCTCGGGAGTGGCGCTGCTCCAGGCGATGGACTGGGTGCTCGACCCCGACGGCAACGGTGACACCCGCGACCGGGTCGACATCGTCAACATGTCGCTGGGCTCCCTCTACGGGCAGGCCTTCGACGACGACCTGTCGCTGGCGGTGGAGAACGCATCCCGCGCCGGGATCCTCACCGTCGCCGCCGCCGGCAACGGCGCCGACAAGCCGTACGTGCTCGACACCCCGGGCGCCACACCGTCGGCACTGGCAGTGGCCCAGACCAACATGCCGTCGGCGGTGCTCCCTCTGCTCCAGGTCCTCACCCCGGCCGACATCGCCGGCGAGTACCCCGCGGTCTTCCAGCCGTGGTCGGTTGCGCCCACCGAGCCGATAGAGGGTCCGCTCCAGTACGGGGACGGGGCGGGTGGCAATCTCCTCGGTTGCGAACCCTTCCCCGCCGGGTCGCTCACCGGCCTGATCGTGCTGGTAGATCGGGGTGAGTGCAACTTCACGCTCAAGATCTCCAACATCAGTCAGGGAGGCGGTCTCGCCGGGATCATCGGTCTGGTGGCACCGGGTGAGCCCTTCGCCGGGGGCGATGGCGGCGATCGGCCGATCGACATCCCCGGCTACATGGTGAGCCAGGACACCTCGGAGACCTTCAAGAGCGGTATCGACGAGGGCGTCACCATCTTGATCGACCCGGCGGTTGGTATCCCTCTGGTCGGCACCATGGTTGGCTCTTCGTCACGAGGCCCGGCGATGCGCTCGATCGTGGCCAAGCCGGAGATCGGCGCTCCCGGCGAGTCGGTCTCGGCCATCGCCGGCAGCGGCTCCGAAGAAGGGCCGTTCGGCGGGACCTCGGGGGCGACCCCAATGGTGACAGGCTCGGCAGCCCTGCTGCTCGACGCCTTCCCGCACCGGACCCCCATGGACCTGAAGAACTCGTTGGTCAACACGGCGGAGACCGAGATCTTCAATGGTCCGACCGAGCTCGGCGCCGGGTTGGCACCCATCGCCCGGATCGGCGGCGGCGAGGTGCGGGTTGACCGCGCCATCGAGGCCGCCGGGGCGGCTTGGGACGCCGATACCCGTGGCGCCCTGTCCTTCGGGTTGGCGGATGTCACCTCGACCGAGACAATCACCAGGCAGGTGCTGGTGAGGAACTTCAGTGATTCCGCCACGACCTACGCGGTGACACCCCAGTTCCGGTTCGACAACGACGCCGCCTCCGGGGCGGTCTCGGTGAGCGCTCCCGGATCGGTCACCGTGCCGGCCCGGGACCAGACCCTGTTCGACGTGACGATCACGATCGACGGGTCGGCTCTCGCCGACTGGTCGGCGGACTCGGGTGCCGGTGGCGCCGACTCCGGGCCGATCACCGACCTCGAGTACGACGGCTACCTGGTGATGGAGAGCTCGAAGGGGAGCCTCCACCTCCCCTGGCACGTCCTGCCGCGCAAGTCGGGTGACGTAGAAGTGCGGAAGGCCGGCAAGGACTACTCGCTGACCAACAACGGGGTCGGGACCCAGACCGTGGAGGCGTACTCGCTCATCGCCAGCAGCGAGGACCTGCCCGAAGGGGGACGGGGTGAGAACAGCCCGACGCCCGATTTCCGCTATCTCGGCTACTCGACCTTCCCGGTGCCCGCCGGGTTCTGCAGCGACGTCGATTCCTTCGTGATGGCCTTCGCGGTCAACACCTGGGAGCGGCAGACCCACGCCAACGCCCCGGCCTCGTTCTGGTTCGTGCTCGACACCGATCAGGACGGGACGGACGACTACATCGTCATCAACCGGGACCTCACGTTCTCGGGGCTTGATGACGGTCGCAACGTCACCTGGTCGGTGAACCTGGGCACCGGGGACGCCGAGGCGTTCTTCTTCACCGACCACGAGACCAACAGCGCCAACACGGTGCTGCTGTTCTGCGGTGAGCAGGTGGGGCTGAACGCCGCCAACTTCGGCCAGCCGATGGACGTGACCGCCATCGCCGAGGACTTCTACTTCGGAGGTCCGGGGGACGAGATCGGCGGGATCACCATCGCCCCGCTAGGGGAGCGCTTCCTCGCTGACTTCGCTAATGGGGAGATC
>DATADW010000396.1:0-12714 GCA_036258335.1 Acidimicrobiia bacterium | reverse complement strand
CACGGCAGCACACCGACCGCCAGCTCCGCACGCTTCAGTCTCTCTCCGGCCACTTCCTCGATGTTGTGGCGGGTCTCACCACGTTGAAGGTCTTCGGACGATCTAAGGCTCAGGTGGAAACGGTCCGCCGGGTCACGGATCGCTATCGCCGAACAACCATGGCGACATTGCGTCTGGCCTTTCTGTCGTCGTTGGTCCTCGAGTTGTTCGCCAGCGTTGCTGTCGCACTGGTGGCGGTATCGGTGGGGCTGCGGTTGCTGTATGGCCATCTCGACCTGGCGACGTCTCTGTTCGTGCTCATCCTCGCCCCGGAGTCCTACCTCCCGCTGCGGCTGGTCGGCGCCAACTATCACGCCAGCGCCGAGGGGCTGAGCGCAGCCGAGCAGGTGTTCGAGGTGCTCGACGAACCCGTTCCGCCGCCGGTGGAGGCGAAGTCAGTACCGGACCCTGCGGCCAACAGCCTGGTGGTCGAAGGGCTGGGCGTTACCTATCCGGGCAGGCGTCAACCGGCGTTGGACTGCATCTCGCTCCACATTGCACCCGGCCAGGTCTTGGGAGTGACCGGGCCCAATGGCTGCGGCAAGTCGACGCTCCTCGCCGTGTTGCTCGGCTTTGTCACACCCACACGCGGAAGCGTGATGGTCGGAGGAACCGATCTCACCACCATCGACCCGGACGAATGGCGGGCCCGGCTGGCTTGGGTGCCGCAGCGACCGCATCTGTTCGCCGGATCGCTCGAGGAGAACTTGCGATTGGGGAACCCGGCCGCTTCCGTCGAGGCCCTGCGCGATGCGGTCACACAAGCTGGGTTGTCGGATCTGATCGCAAGTCTCCCTGAGGGCCTCGACACGACCCTGGGGGAGCGGGGAGCACGCCTCTCCGCCGGAGAGAGACAGCGAGTGGCAATCGCCCGGGCGCTGTTGCGCGACGTCCCGCTGCTGTTGCTTGACGAACCGACGGCACACCTCGATGGGGTCACCGAGGCCGAGGTGATCGAAGCGGTGCGGAGATTTGCTCATGGCAGGACCGTGGTCGTCGTCGCCCACCGATCTCCGCTACTCGCTCTGTGCGACCAGGTGGTGAGCCTGGCATCTCCGAGGGCGGCAGCATGATTCCGAACGTCGCGCCCGATAGGCCGGCGCCGTTCTGGCAGACGCTGGCGCTGGCCCGGTCGGGCGGACGCCAACTGGCGCTCGCCACGACGCTCGGCGCGGCGTCGATCGCCGCCGGCATCGGATTGCTCGCAACGTCTGGATGGCTGATCTCGCGGGCCTCTCAACACCCGTCGATCGCTGCTTTCGGTGTGGCCGTAGTGGGCGTTCGGTTCTTCGCCGTGTCCCGCGGGATATTCCGCTACGGCGAGCGACTGGTCGGGCACGACTCCGCCCTTCGATCGCTCGCCGACATCCGAGCGCTCTTCTACGAGCGGTTTGAGCGGCTCACGCCGAGCAGGCGCGGCGAGTTCCGGGGCGGTGACCTCCTGTCTCGTCTCGTGGCTGACGTTGACTCACTCCAAGATCTCACTCTTCGGGTGGTCCAGCCGTACGGCATCGCGCTCGTGGTCGGCGTTGCCACGGTGGGAGTCATCTGGTGGCTGCTTCCCGCCGCCGGTGTGGTCCTGGCGGTCACGCTGGTTCTGGCCGCGACCGTCGTTCCATGGCTGACTCGAACCCTCGCTCGGCGGTCCGAGGCGAGACAAGCGGGCGCTAGGGGCGAGCTGACAGCCTCCGTGGTCGACCTGCTCGACGGTGCCCAGGAACTCGTTGCCTTCGGGGCCGTCGGGGCTCAATTGGGGAAGGTGGCCGCCACCGATGCCGAGCTCACCCGTGTGGCAGCTGCCTCGGCTCGGACGGCCGGCGTCGGCTCCGGCCTCACTGCGCTGTTCGCCGGGTTGGCGGTGTGGGGAGCAGTCATGGTGGGGGTTCCGGCGGTCGGCTCCGGGGCCCTGCCGGGGGTACAGCTTGCGGTGATAGTGCTGGCACCCCTGGCTGCCTTCGAGCTGGTGATCGCACTGCCTGGGGCCGCTCAATCCTTCGAGCGGGTGCGCGGCGCCGCGGCGCGGGTCTTCACAGTGCTCGAGGCACCTACAGCGGTTGGCGAGCCGCTGGTGCCAGCCAACCTGCCACCGCCTCCACATTCGGTCCGGGTCAGGGGTCTGCGGGCGAAGTACGAAACCACGGGACCATGGGTGCTCGACGGCGTGGACCTCGATCTGAGCCCGGGGAGGCGGGTCGGGATCGTCGGTCCCAGCGGTGCGGGGAAGACGACGCTCGCACACGTGCTCTGCCGGCTGATGCCATACGCGGAAGGGTCAGTGCAGCTCGATGGCATCGAGCTCTCACACCTTGCCGGGGACGACGCACGTCGGGCCATCGGCCTGGTCGAGCAGGGAGCGCACGTTTTCGATACCACGCTGCGGCAAAACCTCCTGCTCGCCCGCCGCAACGCCACGGATCACGAGATGCGCAGCGCCCTCGCCCGGGTTGGCCTCCTCGCTTGGGTCGACACGCTGCCCACAGGATTGGACACCCATGTGGGCGCGCATGGCGCCAGTCTCTCCGGAGGCCAGCGGCAGCGGCTGGCACTCGCCCGCGGGCTTCTCGCCGAATTCCCGATCGTGATTCTCGACGAGCCCGGTGAGCACCTCGACGCCGAGACAGCCGACGCGCTCACCGCCGACATCATCACGGCGACGGCGGGCACCACGACACTCATGATCACTCACCGTCTCAAGGTCCTCGAGACGATGGACGAGGTGATCGTGCTCGATGGGGGTCGCGTCGTGCAGAGGGGAAGCCATGAATCGATGATTCGATCGTCGGGGCGTTACGCCAGGTTGTGGCAGGTCGAACAGTTCGGCTTGCTCTCCCACGCCGCCGGGGGCTGGTCGGTTCAACTATCTGTGGGTTCCTCGGATCGAAAAGAGACGCCATGAACATCGACCTCGCCAGGCTGCAATTCGCCACGACGAGCATCTACCACTTCTTGTTCGTGCCGATCACCATCGGGTTGGCGTTTCTCGTCGCCATCCTGCAGACGATGTGGCACCGTTCCGGCGAGGAGGAACATCGCCGGCTGGTCCGCTTCTTCGGGACGCTGCTGGTCATCAACGTGGCCATCGCCGTTGTGACCGGCCTCGTGCAGGAGTTCGAATTCGGCATGAATTGGTCGGCCTACTCCCGATATGTGGGTGACGTGTTCGGTGCCCCACTGGCGATGGAGGGCCTGGCGGCGTTCTTCCTCGAATCCACGTTCCTCGGGCTGTGGGTGTTTGGCTGGAGCAAGCTCTCCAAACGGGTCCATCTGGCCTGCATCTGGGCGGTGGCATTTGGGGCGGCGCTGTCCGGCGCCTTCATCATGGCGGCCAATTCCTGGATGCAGCACCCTGTCGGCTACACACTGGACCCGTCGACGCAACGGCCCCAGCTCGACAACATCGGCGAGGTGTTCACCAACCCGGTCTTCCTATGGGGCTACGCCCATGTCTTGTTGGCCGCGCTCGTAACCGGCTGTGTGGTGATGCTGGCGGTCTCGGCATGGCACCTGCGTCGCGGGAACGATGTGCCCGCTTTCACGCGAACCGCGAAGGTGTCGCTTGTCCTGTTGGTGCCTGCCTCGATTCTCATCCTTGGCGTGGGGAGCTATCTCGGCATCATCGAGACGACTTACCAGCCCATGAAGATCGCCGCCGCAGAGGCGCAGTGGGAGACGTGCCAGCCGTGTTCTTTCTCCGTCTTCCAGATCGGGGGGGGTAACCAGGATCCCACCCCTACCAAGATCATCCAGATCCCGTATCTTCTCTCGTTCCTTGCTACCGGGACCCTGGATGGGCAGGTTGTCGGCCTCAACGAACTGCAATCACAGTACGAGCAGGAATACGGCCCCGGTTACTACATCCCCAACGTGTTCATCCAGTACTGGTCTATGCGGGTGATGGCTTACCTCGGGACCCTCATCGTGGCGCTCTCTCTCTGGGGCGCCTGGCTGCTCTGGAGACGGAAGCTGCAGACTTCGCGCTGGTTCTTGTTCGTCGCGACCTGGGCGGTGATTGCCCCCTTCCTGATGAACACCGCCGGGTGGATGCTCACCGAAAACGGGCGCCAGCCGTGGATCGTCCAAGGGCTCATGGAGACATCCGAAGGAGTCTCGCCGTCGGTCAGCTCGACTGAGATCCTGATCAGCCTGATCGTGATCATCCTGGTCTACGTCACGTTGGGAGTCGTCGACGGCGTCCTCATGGTCCGTTATGGACGCCACGAGCTGGGACAGGGCGACGAGGAGGCGCCACAAGACGCATCCGGTGAAGATTCAGAGCTCGCCGCAGAGCTCACTTACTAGGGGTAACCATGGACCTGGAATTGGTGTGGTTCGGAATCGTCGCCATCTTTTGGACCGGCTTCTTCGTGCTCGAGGGCTTCGACTTCGGCGTGGGTGCGCTACAAGTGGTAGTTGGAAAGACCGACCTCGAACGCCGCGTTGCCGTCAACACAGTCGGCCCGTTCTGGGACGGCAACGAGGTCTGGCTGGTGGTCGCCGGCGCCTCCATGTTCGCCGCCTTTCCCGGCTGGTACGCCACGATGTTCTCCGCCCTATACCTGGCTCTGCTGCTCATTCTGGCGGCGCTGATCGTGCGGGGGGTGTCCTTCGAGTACCGGGGTAAACGAGACAGCGAGCGTTGGAGGAGCACCTGGACGGCGACGCTCGCCGTAGGCAGCGCGCTGCTCCCTCTCCTGATTGGGATCGGGTTGGGTGATCTGATCTACGGGTTGCCAATCGACCAGAGCGGGGAGTACACCGGCTCCTTCCTCGACCTGTTCACACCGTTTGGTCTGTGGGTGGGGCTGACTCTGCTCGCTTTGACCCTGCTCCACGGCGCGACTTTCCTCGCTTTGCGGACGACCGGTTTGGTCCACGACCGATCCCGCCGACTCGCTGTGCCCTTCGCGGTGGCTTCCTTCGTCGCCGTCGCGGTGTTCGGCGTGTCGACCAATGCGCTCACTGATCAGGGCCTCATCCCCGGACCGCTTCACGCCAGTGCGTTGTTGGCGGTTGTCGCTGCTGGCTGGGCGACTCGCTCCGGGCGCGATGGTTGGGCATTCATCGCGACCACGGTTGCAATGGCTACATCCGTTCTCTCGATCTTCGTCAACCTGTACCCGAATCTGATGGTTTCCAGCACCGACCCAGCCTTCAGCCTGACACTCACAAGCACGGCTTCTAGCGCATATGCGCTCCGAGTGATGACGATCACCGCGGCCGTGTTCTTCCCGCTCGTGCTGCTCTACCAGGGGTGGAGTTTCCACGTCTTCAGGGAACGGATAAGAGGCCCTTCGGCTAAAACACCTGTGGCTGCCGGTGTCGACAATGGGCATCTTCCGCCACCGAATGAAAGCGGTGCAGGGCCGACGGCAATCGGGTGACGGGACAGCAGTGCCTGATGAGATGCACCCAGGCTTCTCGCAACCCGACCGCGCGCCCGGCGACTGCCGACGCATGGTGAGGTGAGGCTTGTTGCGACTTCGGGCGTTCATACCGCCAGATAGCGCGGAAACGATCCAACAGCGCCTCGGCTCGCTCGACGGGGTGCGGCACTTGGTGGTGGGCGGTCGCCCGGCGGGTGGCATGGTGCAGGTGACAGGGGAAATCGACCCCGAAATCGCCGATCTCGTTCTGGATGTGCTGAGGGATTTCGACCTGGCGGATGACGACGTGTCGCTGTGGCGGGCAGCCAGCGTCCAACCCCTCGGCTGGGGCGGTCGACGGGGGATCACAGGGCGCGACCAGGTGGCGTGGGCGGAGATCCTGGGGCGAGCCGATGAAAACGCCAGGCCCGCGCTCATCTACCTCCTCTACATGTTCTCGGCCGGGGTCGTCGCCGGGGTCGGGGTGCTCACCGGGTCCTCCATACTCGTGGTGGGAGCGATGGCACTCAGCCCCGACCTGCTGCCAATCTCGGCAACCTCGGTCGGTCTCGTCGAACGACGGTGGAAACTGGCGCGACGTGCCGCGGTCACACTTGCCCTCGGTTTGGGGGTCGCGGTGCTGGCGTCGGCGGCGACAACAGTCCTCCTCAGGATCACGGGCCGGATCTCCTCCAGCCTCGACCTGATCGATTCGGTGCTTGGCCCGGCGCTCACACATGTGGGACCGGGGAGTGTGCTCGTCGCCCTTGTCGCCGGGATGGCAGGGATGCTCGCTTATGAGACAGCAGGAAGCGCAGCCGTGGGGGTCGCCATCTCGGTCACCACGATTCCGGCCGCGGCATACCTAGGAGACGCCCTCGGCCTCCTCTCGAATGAGCACGCCATCGGTGCCTTTGTCGTGTTGGCCACCAACGTGGTCTGCATCCTGGCGGGGAGCTCCGCCACGCTCTGGATGCAGCGAAGACGACGCTCGAAGTTATCGGCCTCCTGAACCGTTCACCGGTCAAAGTCGTTATGGGGTGTCAGCAGGATCGTTCTGTTGTCGACCAGTTTTCAGACAGATCCGGCTGGGCGCAGAGGAGCGCTCGGCGCCTCACCGAATTTCCTCGAGGGCTGCTTCGAGGTCATAGCCGAGGGCGAGAGCCACGGCTGGCACGTCGGCGACGACCCGAGCTATGCCCGCGATGGGTGCGACTGCAAAGAGAGTCCCCACGACCTCTGCTGCCGACACACCCGCGTTGAGGGCGTTTTCCACGGCCCAATAGTGGGTCACGGGCGCACCGCCGACAACCAGCAATGAGGTCAGTCGGACAAGAGCATGGGTCCGTTGATCGAGTGCTGACGTTGCGATCGCCTCGTGACCAACTGAGAGAATCGACTCGATCATTGCCTCGTCGTTCAGCGCCAATCGACGAAGGCGGTCTTCGTCCTCGGGAGACATGGAGATCCTCTCTAACCAAGGCGCCGAGTTCCATTGTCAGGACAAAGTGCCCAACCGCGCATCATCCGATGAACACGAAAAGGCCTGGGAATCCCCTACGCCGGCAAAAGGCCGAACTCGCGGGCACGCTCGATCGCCTCGCTGCGGGAGGTGACGATCAGCTTTCGGTACACCGAACCCGCTTGGGTTCTCACCGTGTTGGCGGAGACGTAGAGCTTCTCGCCGATCTCTCGGAACGAGAGATGCGTCGCCAGATAAGGAAGTAGCCGCAACTCGGCGGCGGTTAATGTCGAGGCTCCCGGCGCGGCGAGTCTCATCGACTCAACTTGATGGCGGAGCGCGGCGAGGCGCCTCGACAGACTGCCGAGATCTTGACGCCGTTGCAGCACATCGTCGGCCTCCCGCAACAGCGTTCGAGTGCCGTGGGCATCGGCCATAGCCATATGGGCTTGGGCGAGCTCCAGAAGCGTCTGCACCGAGAGATGAGGTACACCGTGGGAAAGCAGTGGCCGGAGGCGCCTCGCCCTTGCCAGGTACTCCTTGGCTTGATCGGCATCGCCACGCTCGAGAGCAACACGGGCCGACACCGCATAGGCCAGACCGCTCGAGAGATTCTCCTCGAGCCCGAAACGGCTGATGGCCGTGGTGGCCCGGTCGGCAAGGCATGCCCCGGAGTCCCAGTCGCCGTCGCTGATGGCGATTACGGCGCGGTACGCCACGGCTAGCACCATCGCGTTGACGGGGCCCCGTCGACCAACTTCGTCGGCTGTGTCGGCAAAGAGGACGTCGGCTTGTTCGGGCTCGCCGGCAAGAAGCACCGCTATGCCTAGCAGGAGAGTCGCCGTCGGCTGCCATGGACTGCCGGGCGGGAGCGTTCGCAGCCCGAGTTCGGCGTCGGCTCGCATCCGATCCACCCCACGGCGACAGAACACGGCACCGAGCAGGGGGAGGGTGATGAGATCGGTCGAGTCCTGTGACCACGTCTCCGCCGCACCCAGCCATCGTTCTGCTTCCGCGGGCCGACCTCGGAATGCGTATACCCACGCGGCCAACTCGGCCACCTGCGGGTGGTCGAGCGCGGCGTCGTGGTCGAGCAACCAGTCGAGCCAGCTCTCGATTGTGGCGGCGTGTCCCGCTTGATAGACGTTGAGCCAGTGCTTCACAGCGAGCGCCGCCACTCGATCTACATCCTCTGCCAGCTGTGCGTAACCCACGGCGGCTTCTGCTTCGCCGTTCGCTTCGCACCAGACCGCCGCTCGGCGCATTACCTCAACGACACCCTCCGGATCTCGACGGCCTTGCTCGGCTCTGAGCAGGTCGCGCAGCATCGGGTGGTAGCGGTACCAGGAGCGTGATCGATCCAATGGAATCACCAGTGCGTTGGCGGCCTCGAGTGCTTCGAGCACTCGCGCCGAGTTCTTCCGTCCGAGTACCGAGTCGCACATCGGCCCTGACATGCTCTCGAGGACGGAGGTCTGCATCATGAAGTTGACCTCGGGGCGGGTGAGGCGAGAGAGCAGCTCCGATCGCACATAGTCAGTCATCAGGCGGTCGTCGCCCTTGAACCCATCGAGGCCGCCCCTTTCATCGTTGCCTTCTGCCGCGGACTGCGCCGCCAGGTACAGCGCAACCGGCCACCCTTCGGTGCGGTTCCAGACGTCGTGAATCGTGGCCGATGGGACGTCGGCTCCCTCGGCGGCCAAGATCTCGGCGGCCTCGTTTGCAGTCATCGCCAGGTCGTCCCGGCCGATTTCGAGGACCCGACCCTCGGCGCGGAAACGACCGAGAGGGATCTGAGCCTCCGAGCGACCCGCTAGTGCGACCGTCGCCTGGTCGGGAACATGTAGGCACAGTGTGGCAAGGAGGTCGAGGCTCTCCTTGTTTTGCAGGGTGTCTAGCGAATCGACGATCAGGACGAACGGTGTCGTGAAAGATGAAATGGCCGATTCCAGGCCCGCACGGCCAGTCTCCGGGTTCGAGCCATCGGTACCGAGCATCCCCCCGAATTCCAAAGCGCCATCCGACACCAGCCCGCGTAGCGCCTCGGCGAGATTCGAGCACAGGATGACCGGATCGTCATCGGTCGAATCGAGGGTGAGCCATGCAAGGGGACGGCGGCTGATGTCGGCCCATTGACACAGCAGCGAGGTCTTGCCGAAGCCGGCGGGCGCGACCACAGCCACGACCGGGGCAGTCGACTTCTCGAGTCGATCGATCAGGTCGGCGCGCAGCACCAGCCCTGGACGGGTGAAGGGCCAGGGCGCCTTCCTGCGTGAACTACGGCGCGACTCCAGGCGGCGCGTTTCCGCGGTGTGAGATCGCTTACGTCTCGACGGCGTTGGGCGCGGCAAGATCGAAGGCGAAGTCACATTCCGCCCCGAAATCTCGCGTTATGTCGTTGAGCTGCGAATCTCAATCTCGTGCCCTCCCCGCAACGAGGCCCCCGTCGGGGCGAGCCGCATGAGTCGCTAGCTACAACCTAGGTGGAGAGGAGGCTTCGCACATCGCCCAATCGAGATGATTCATGCAGTCGATAGCGTTCTGTCACCATCCGGCCACATGGCGACCGAGTCAAGCGCCTCGCTGTCAAATTTTCGGTCCCGGTCCGGAACCTTGTCCAAACCTACGCGGGCTGTCGTCGTGTCCTAAGACCCGAGTAGACCGATCTCCCGCACCCGTTCGACCGCCTCACTCCTTGACGAGACCCCCAGTTTTCCGTAAACGGATTGGGCTTGCGTCTTGACGGTGTGCCGGGAGACGAACAGACGGTCGCCAATCTCTCGATAGCTGAGATGTGTGGGTAACAGCGGGAGCAGTCTGAGCTCGGCTGTCGTGAATGACGAGGCACCCGCCTTGCCGATCGGTATTGCTTCTACCTGTGCTCGGAGCTCGGCGGCCTGGTTGGGGAGAACCCCCAAGTCGGGCCGTTGCTGGACGATTTCGTTGACCTGGTTCAGGACCGTTCGGGCGCCGTCTCTGTCACCAAGAGCGACATAACAGCGGGTCATCTCGAGTAGAGCGCGGACGGACACCACAGGAAGGGCGTACGTCAACAAAGGGCGGACAAGCGTTGCACGGACGAGGTACTCCCGCCCCCGGGCAACGTCGCCCCGATGTAGCGCCTCCCGCGCCGCCCAGGCATATACCAGGGCGCTCGTCCAGTAGTCGTCGTACCGTCCTTCTTCGACGATCGAAACGGCTCGGGCGGTGAGTTGCTCGGTGTCGAGGGGTTCATCATTCCCGATGGCGGCAATACAACGGTCGACGAGAATGATGGCTGCCAGCGGCAGAGCCCCCGTCTGCATCGCGCCGTCGAAAGCGCGGACGAGGATCGGGGCTGCCCGGACAGCATCATCCTCCAATAGGTACGAGAGCGCTTCGGTGTGCAGCATCGTCGGGCGATATGGACTTGCCGGGCTGAGTCCGTCCCAGCTCACCCTTGCATCTCGACGCATGGCGACGACTCCATCACGACAGAGCAGGGCCCGCAGGTAGGCAAAGTAACTCTCCATCGTGCTCCCATCGACGAGTGAGCCCTCCGGAGCGGCGCGCTCGGCCGATGCAGTCCAGCGCTCGCACTTTCCGGCTTGCCCGAGCAAGGCAAAGATCAAGGCTCCATGGACCGCCACTGCCGGGTATTGGTCGATGAGGTCATGTTCTTCGAACCACTCCATCCACCGGAGGACAGTGTCGACTCGCCCAGTGGCCCATACGGGTTGTGCCACGTCGAGGACCAATGCGGCGACGCGATCCGGGTCGCCGGCTGCTTGGGCGTGTTCGACTGCCATCTCGGTGGGGCCGTTCTCCTCGAACCAGGAGGCAGCCCGGGCGTGAAGCAAGGGCACGATCTCTTCTTCGCGGTGTGCAAGCTCGGTGAGAAGGAGATCCCGGAACAGGTGGTGATAGCGGTACCACTGGCGCTGGCGGTCCAGCGGGACGACCAGGAGATTGCGCTCCTCCAATTCCTCGAGGACCCGGCTGGAGCCTTTCCGCCCCAGCACTGCGTCGCACAACGATCCGCACATCCGCTCGAGCACCGCCGACTGCGTGAGGAACTCAACCTCTTCTGTCGAGAGCCGAGCGAGTAGCTCGGACCGCACATAGTCGGCCATGAATCGGTCGTCACCAGTGAAAGCAAAGCCAACCTTGACCTGATCTCCGCCGGCGCGGACGGCCAGTGCTGCCAGGTATAGACCGACAGGCCAGCCCTCGGTGCGGCGGGTCAACTCGGCCGCATGATCCGCGGTGAGCCGGACGCCTGCACCGGTCAGTAACTCGAGTGACTCCCGTGCGTCCATCGCGAGATCGCCGACGCCGACCTCTTCAAGCTGGCCTCGGGCGCGGAGCCGCGCCATGGGTATTGCCGGCGACTCCCGGGAGGCGATTGCGATCTGCGAACCAGAGTTGAGACCGACCAACAGTTCCGCGATGGCATCGAGAGCCTGCTGGCTCTCGAGGTCCTCGATGTGGTCGAGAACTAGGCTCACCGGTTGGCTCATCGAGGCGAGAGCCGATGCCAGCCTCGGGACCACCCACGCTGCGTTCTCGGTACGTGGTGACCCGATGGCCTGGAGCATGTCCGCATCGAGCGGTGCGACGCGATCCAAGGCGATCGCGATGTACGTCAGGAGGACGGACGGATCGTTGTCTCCTCGGTCGACCGAGACCCAGGCTATGGGCCGCCCGCTCTTTTCAGCCCACTGGGACAGCAATGTGGTCTTGCCGTACCCGGGAGGAGCGATCACCGCAATCACGGGGGCTGACGAACCGATTAGTCGGTCGATCAGAGTCGTTCGCGGCACGATCTGAGTGCGCGAACCAGGGGGATGAAGCTTCGACTCCAATAGCTCGAACGGTGGGTTGTATTTCTCGACGCGCCCGCGCCGCAACGCCACATCCGTACTCCTTGCCATAACGCGGAGGGTACCTAACTGCGCAGCCGGCTCACTTGGCGTTGATCACCCGCTGGTGATCGGTTGGCCCAGTGCGATGCCAATTCCGGCCAGCAGTGCAACGACGGCAACGCTCAGCAAAACCACCTTGGCAATGACGAACTCGAAACGCTCGGATATGGCCGCAAAGAAGAGCGACGCGGCGAAGAGGAGTGTTGTGAGCGTGTAGACGTCTGAGTCGGTGTTGGCCGCCTCTCCCGCGGCAAACAACTCGTCGGCGCGTGCCTCGAGGCGGTCGGCCTCGGCGTCGGCCGCCAGTTGGTACTCCGGCATGCCGAGCGGGCTGGCGGGGGCCTCGGGGTTGTTGAACGGATCGAGAGCAATCCACGCGTCATAGGCAACCCGGAACTCGTCTCTGAACCGCTGGAGATAGAACCCAGCCAGCTCATCGTCACCATCGATCCGGGCATCGACATAGTTCTCGAAGACCGACAAGTCGGCGAGTCGGAACTGGTTCGCAGCAGTGCGTTGTTGGGCGCCGTTGGTGCGGGCTCCTGCTGCCTGGCTGTAGTTGCTCGCCTGGATACCATCCCACAGGGATGCCTGGTAGCCGCTCCAAGCGGTTGCCAACGCTGCCAACGCCAGAATCGCCACCGTGACGACCTCAAACCACTCCCGGGCCCGCTTCGAGGGCCTCTCATCCTCATCTTGCGGTGTGCCGTCCGGTTGGTGTGATGTCATGCCCGTTTCCTCATGTGCCATGAAATCGAGCGTGCGCTCAAGAAGCAATCAACTGACCAACAAGAAGCGACTCCGCTTGCTGGTCGTGGCCGGGGGGATTCAGCCCGGGTCATGGGACCCGGGCCGAACGTCCAACGATATCTGATCTGTCAGGCGAGCAGCGCAGCCTTCTGCGAGTCGAACTCCTCCTGGGTGAGGACACCCTGGTCGCGCAGCG
>DATADW010000395.1:0-4695 GCA_036258335.1 Acidimicrobiia bacterium | reverse complement strand
AACGATGGCCGGCGTCATCTTCTGGATGGGCGCAACATGTCCAAGGAAGAAGTCCCTCCTCCAAGACTGAGCGTGAAATCAATGGCAAAGGCCCGGCCCGTACGGCGCTCTTCGTCGGGTTCTCGACCTTGTAGTTGACGGGGACGGCCCTAGCCGCCCCGGGAGACCTGACTCTCCCCCTCACCGGGGAGGCATTCAAACCACCCATCCGCCGACTCCGCTCTCAGAGGTACCGTTCGTTCGGTGACCCAACTGGACGATCTCGGAGTGGCGCGGCTTGCGGCAAGGGCTGGAGCCGACGTGGTCCGAGGTGCCTTTGGACTTGCCGACGCCGAGTTCAAGGGTGAGGTCGACCCGGTGACGGCGACCGATCGGGCGGCTGAGGCATCGATCCTCTCCGTCCTGGAGAGCTATCGCCCCGACGACGAGGTGCTCTCTGAGGAAGCGGGCGGGACCGTTACCGGCGGACGCCGCTGGCTGGTGGACCCACTCGACGGGACGGTGAATTTCCTCCACCACATCCCTCAGGTAGCCGTCTCCATTGCCCTCTACGACGGCGACCGGCCGCTTGTCGGTGTGGTAGCCGACGTCTTCTACGACGACACGTACTGGGCCGCGGTGGGAGAGGGCGCCTGGTCGACTTCTGGCGAGTTGAGTGTCGCCGAGGCGCCGCTGGCCGAATCGCTCATCGGGACAGGATTCCCCTACGACCGGCGCTCCCACGCCGGGGAGTACCTCAAGACGCTCGAGGCCGTGCTCGAGGCGGGGCGCGACGTCCGGCGGATGGGGGCAGCGGCGCTCGACCTGGCCGCGGTTGCTGCCGGGCGGTTCGGGGGCTTCTGGGAGTACGGCTTGGGACAGTGGGACGTCGCCGCCGGCATCCTGCTGGTAGGCGAGGCAGGCGGTGTGGTCACAGACCACCGCGGTGCCCCAGCCCGTCCGGGGGACACCACCATCGTTGCGGCTTCACCGGCGGTGCACCCCGACCTGCTGCGACTTGTCGCCTCGCATCTCCCCGATCACCTGCGATGAGAAGTCTCGTTGTCGCCGACCGGGTGCGCACCGCGAGCGGGCTGGTTGGCGACGCGGTGCTCATCGAAAACGGCAAGGTTGCCGCGGTCGGCGATGCGCGCAGCCTGCGAGACGAACGCACCGAGGAGGTGAGGCACCCCGGCGTGATCATCCCTGGTCTGGTCGACGCTCACTTCCACCCCTTCGGGTTCGCCTTGGAGGAGACCGGATTGAGATTGGGCGGTGCCGCCGACTTCAACGAGTTGGCGGGTCGCATCACTGTGGCGGCCTCAGAGCTGCCCCCCGGCACGCCAGTCCTGGGGCGCGGGCTCAACGATGAGACTATTGCCGAGCGGCGGCTGCCAACCCGTCACGACCTCGACAAGATTGTCTCCGATCGACCAGTCCTGCTCAACCGAGTTTGCGGTCATCTCGCCGTCGCCTCGACCGCAGCACTCGAAGCCGCCGGCGTCTCACCCTCAACCAACGACCCGGTCGGCGGATCCTTCGACCGGGATGCCTCGGGGATGCCAACCGGCATCCTCCGCGAGACCGCGGTGGCGGTGGTGACCCAAGCCATCGGTGACCTGGCGCCGGTGATCACCGCCGGCCAAGTGCTGGCGGCGCTTGGTCGATTGCCGGCGCTGGGTCTCACCGGACTCGGAGCCATCGTCACGTCCGGGACGGCACTCTGGTGCGGTGCCGGCGATGAGGTGTCGACACTGGCCGAGATGGCACCCGACCTTCCGGTCCGCATGTCGGTCCTGGTCTCCGCCGAGAGCCCGGACGCCCTGAACGACGCCGCCTCCTCTCTCACAGGAGCGGGAGGGCGTCTGAGCTTCCTCGGGATGAAGGACTTCGCCGACGGCAGCCTCGGAGCCCACACCGCGGCGATGCGCAGACCGTTCGCCGACTCGCCCGCCGAGTCGGGCACGCTCCGCATCGATGATCTGACTGAGTCGCTGGCACTGCGCGCCCTTGACCTCGGCGGGAGTGTCGCTATCCATGCCATCGGCGACCGGGCGGTAGGCCGGGTGCTCGACCTGTTCGAGGAGTTGCTCGATGGTGGAGCCGATCCGGCCCGGCTCCGCATGGAACACGCCTCGATCACCCTTCCCGCGGACATCCAGCGGTTCGCCGCGCTGGGGGCGACCGCTTCGATACAGCCGGCTTTCCTTCCCTCGGAAACCGGCTGGCTGGAACGCCGCGTCGGCCGCGACCGGATGCGCTGGACCTATGCGTTTGGCTCGCTGGCCGCCGCCGGAGTTCCGCTGGCGGGTGGGTCGGACTGCCCAGTAGAGACCCCGGAGCCGCTGCGCGGGATGGCCGCCGCTCGCCACCGCGCCGGGATCGTCCCCGAGGAAGCACTGAGCCCCGATGCCGCACTGGCGTTGTTCACCGAAGGTGCCAGCCGGGCATCCGGTTTGCCGCCCCCACTGCAACCGGGATCCCCCGCCGACATGGTCGTGCTCGACTCCGATCCGGTCGAGACAGAGTCACTCCTGGTGGAGCAGATCGGAGTGAGGGCCACCTATATGGACGGAGTCGAGGTGTGGCGGCACCCCGACCACCGGGTTACGGAACGATCCGGCCTTCCATCCCCCCCGCCACGGTGATCACGTGACCGGTGACGTGCCCCGCCAGCAGGTCGCTGGCCAGCCAGACGACGGCGGCAGCTACATCCTCCGGCCTCCCCAGTTTCTTCAACGGCATGGTCGCGGTCACCCGCTCCATCAAGCTCGGGTCCGACCTGGCGTCGGCGATCATCGGGGTCACCGTCCACCCCGGAGCGACCGCATTGACCCGGACACCCGCACCGAGAAGAGCAACCTCGTTCTTGATCGAGAGGAGTAGCCCGGTGAGGAGCGCTCCCTTGGCGGCTGCGTAATCGGAGTGACCGGCCTCACCGAGTAACCCGGCGGTCGACCCGATCAGCACGACATTGCCGCGGCCGGTGCTTCGCACATGACGGAGGAAGGCCGCCACAGTGTGAAACGTCACAGACAGATTGGAGGCGATCGTCGACTCCCACCTCTCGGATGTCATCTCCCAGATGGGCTGTTCCGCAGACGGCCAGACCCCGGCGTTGGCTACGCAGACGTGAAGCCCGCCCAGCCCGGCCACCGCCTCGGCGACCAACTGGTCGGCCTCGGGTTGACGGCGCAGGTCGGCCCGCAAAGCCACCCCACCGACCTCGACCGCCAGCCGCTCCGCCTCGGTGCGTGAGGTGTGGTGGTGGATCGCCACCCGGGCCCCCTCTGCGGCAAAGGACCCGACCACCGCCGTGCCGATCCCACCGGCGCCTCCGGTGACCAATACGCCCTGACCCGACAATCCCGTCTCCATGGGCTATCCCGGAGGCTCTCCGCTGTGTCCTATCGTCACTCCGATGAGCTTCAACTTCGCCGAGACGCCAGAAGAAGTCGACACCATCACCGAGGAGGCTATCGAGCGGGCCGACACCCTCGTCGAGCAGCTCGTCTCATCCTCACCCGGGACGACCGCCGACACCCTGTTGCCGCTCGACGAGATCGGGGCCGCCCTCGCTGACTCGTTCGGTCGCGGCGGCTTCATGGCGTTCGTCCACCCAGATCCGGCAGTGCGGGAGGCGGGTCGTCGGGCCGAAGAACGGCTGCAGAAGTGGGCGGTTGATCTGGTTTTCCGCGATGACCTCTACCGAGCGGTGAAGGAATTCGCCGATAGCGACGAGGCGAAGGCGCTCAGCGGCGAGCCGGCCCGGTTGCTCGAGTTCACCCTGCGAGACCTGCGCAAGGCCGGTCACGAGCTCGAGCCCGAAGCCAGGGACGAGGCGAAGCGGATTGCGGCGCGCCTGGTCGAGCTATCGGTCGCTTTCGACAGGAACGTCGCTGAGTGGCAGGACCATCTCACCGTGTCAACCGAGGATCTCGATGGCCTCCCCGATGACTACATCGCCCGGCTCCAACTCGGCGAGGTCGAAGGGACGTACAAGGTGACGATGGCCTACCCCGACGTCGTGCCGTTCCTCGAGAACGCCCGCAGACGAGACCTCCGCCGGGAGCTCGCTTACAAGTTCAACACCCGTGCCGTCGAGGCCAACACCCCGCTCCTCAAGGAGGCGGTCGAGCTTCGCCGACGCACCGCCGAGCTCTTTGGGCTCCCCTCCTGGGCCCATTACGTCATGGACGAGAAGATGGCCAAGGAGCCCGGCCGGGTCTCCGACTTCTACGACAGGCTGACGCCTCCGCTCACCGACAAGGGGCGACTCGAGTTGGACGTCATGGCCAAGCTGCTCGAGCAGGACACCGGCGAATCGATCGTCCAACCGTGGGATTGGCGCTATTACGACACCCAGATCCGACGGCGCGACTTCGGGGTCGATCCCCATGAGGTAGCCGCCTATTTCCCCCTCGATCAGGTGCTCGACGGGATGCTCGAGATCACCGGCGAGGTTTTCGGGGTTGAGTACCGGGTGCTCGACGACCAGCCGGTGTGGCACTCCGACGTCACCGCTTGGGCGATCGTCGATGGTGCCAGCGGCGAGGACATCGCCACCGTCTTCATGGATCTGTTCCCCCGCGAGGGCACCTACAGCCACGCCGCCGCCTTCCCTCTGGTGGCGGGGAGGCGGGAGGACGACGGCGGCTACCGGCACCCAATCTCAGCGATCGTCGCCAACCTGACCAAACCAACCCCGGAGCGGCC
>DATADW010000394.1:0-4276 GCA_036258335.1 Acidimicrobiia bacterium | reverse complement strand
CGGGGTTCCCGGCAACCTTCCAGACGATGCGCTTCAAGGGCAAGGACGGACCCAAGGTTCGCTGGCGGATCACGATGCTCGGGTGGCGACGGTTCGGAGAGGTCACGATCCCCGAGCTCATGGTGGTCCGCTGGGCCGACGAGCCCGGCCCGTGGCTCAGGCTGCGGTTCGAGCGGGTCACCATCGGGGTCGACCCCGACGAACCCCTGACGCGCGCACGCACCGCGATCGCCACTGCGAGCGCGTAGTCGGCGGCGCCCTTACCGTCTCGACCTTGCCAGGTGTGCCGGTGCGCCTTGCGCAGCCCCGAGCGAGCACTACTCCGAGCCATCGGTCGTTGAGCCTAATGACGGACTGCGATGAAGGCGGCTGCCGCCGCAACGACCAGGAACTCGTCCATGAGAAGACGACACCGTTGAGTTGTTGTGCTCGACGATTCGGATCATCGACCGAAGGGCGACGCCGGCTTCCGCCGACGTCGACACCCGCGGTTCGAGCGGCGCTAGATCTAGCGGCGCCGCGTCACAATGGTCCGTCGGCTACTCCCAGTGCGCCGGAACAGCATCAAGAGCACCAGCACGGCGGCTACCGCGATGATCACCCACACCCATGGCTCCATAACTCGTCTCCTTCCTCTTCATGCGAGCCTTACCCCAGATGGCCCTCCTGCACACCCCGCCATCAATCCGTCCTCCCCACGGCCCTTCTGACCCCGAGGCCAACCCAGAAATCGGACGTGGAGGTAGGCCGCTATCTGTCCCTCCCAGTTAGCCGGTGCTCCTCGAGCACCGATCCGACGGTTGAACCTCGCCGAGCTGGCAGCACCACCTAATGACCTCGCAGGACGACGGTTTGCGCGACCTGGTCAGAATCGCAGGAAGCGAATTGGTCACAGGCGAAAGCCGAGGCACTTGCACTCGCCTTTCCTGCGATGTACCGGCCGGCCTCCGGCATGATCGTCACCAGCCATGAGGTCGCCGGAGGGGTGCAATCCACGAACGCGGGGGAAAAGCCTTGGACCTGCGCACGGTTGGCGATCGTCTGCGTGAGAAACACGAAGATCGATACGTTGGTCGCCCGGTTGCATCCTATGGAGCCGTGCACAGTCGCGACTCCGCTCGTCGGGTTCGTGATGCCGGAGCGATCGACCTCGAGGGCGATGTCAAGGGCTGCTACGACCGTGACGGAAAAGCGCGCGGTCGCCGTATTGCCCGAGCTGTCAGTCGCTGTGCACGTGACGGTCGTCTCCCCAACAGGGAAGGTGCTTCCGGAAGCTGGCTCGCACGTCAGCTCCGGGTTCGCGTCTATGTTGTCGGTCGCTGAGACGGTGAAGTTCACGACCGCCCCCTCAAGACCGGAGGCCACCACCGTCAGATCGCCGGGGATGGTGATCGTCGGGGGAACCATGTCGACGAGGGAGCGGGAGAAGACTTCAGCGCTCACAAGGCCGCTGCCGCAACAATTGTCCAAACCGCCCGCAACGAGCACGTCGCCGTTTGGAAGCGAGGCCGCGGCGTGCCGCCCGCGCGCTCCGTGGAGGCTGGCCGTCGGCGTGAAATCTCCAGCGCCCGGGTCGTAGATCTCCGCACTGGCAAGCGTCGTTCCCGTGAAAGGAAAGGCCGTGAAGCCACCCACAACGAGCACGCTCCCATCGGGGAGCGCCGTCGCTGACTGGGCGCCCCGGGCATCCGTCATGTCACCTGCGGGTGCAAAACCCCCGCTGGAAAGGTCGTAGAGCTCAGCGCTCGCCAGGCCTCCACCCGGGAAGCTGTTGAAGCCGCCCGCAACCAACACCTTCCCATCGCCGAGAAGCGTCGCCGTGTGGTCACCGCGTCCGGACGCCATGTCACCGGTAGGTGTAAAGATCCCTACCTCCGCGTCGTAAACCTCCGCCTTCGCAAGCGCCCTCTGGTCCGGGTCGTACCCACCAGCGACCAGCACCCGCCCATCGGGGAGCAACGTCGCCGTGTGTCCCTCCCGAGCGACGCTCATCGCCCCGGTCGGGGTGAAGGTTCCGGTGGCGGGATCATAGATTTCGGCGCTCGCTAGGGCGGAATTAGGAAAGTTGAATCTGTGTCCGCCCGCGACTAGGACTCGACCGTCGGACAAGACGGTCGCAGTATGAAACGACCGAGGAGCCGACATGCTCTCGGTTGGCGTGAACGGGCCGCTCGTAGGGTCGTAGAGCTCAGCACTCGACAGTGAAGCGTCGCCAGATTGGCCGCCCGCGAGCAGGACTTCCCCGTCTTGTAGGAGGGTCGCGCTCAGGCCAACACCACGATCAACAGTTAGGGTGCCGGCAGGCCTAAACGTCGCACTGGCAGGGTCGAACAATTCCGCCGAGCTGAAGGATGCCAGGAGCACCTGCCCGGTTTGCAGTGTGACAGCAGGAAGGGAGACCCGGCCTACGGCCATATCACCAACACGGACCCAACCAGCCAGGGCGGTCGCCGGGGTTGCGGTCGAGACCATCGAAACAAGGAGCGTCGCGAGCGCAACGAGCCAAATGCGAGTCTTTCGCGGCGAGCTAAGCCGGTACTGGGCAGAGATCCGGGTTATGGAACGCTGCTCGAATGGGGTTCGAAACACGGATGAACTCCGACCCAACATCGCTCTACCTCCCTAGGTTCACGCGGCGAAACCTCTATTCGGATCCGACGCATGGCGATCTCACTTGTGCTTTCCTACGGTCAACTCCTTCATTGGTTCCCCGCAGCGCCTCGCTAGGGTTTGTCGATCAGAAGCCTCACCACGACTCCCGCATGATCGGATGGCCACAGCGGCGGCATGGTCCGCGTGCAGTCGCTGGAGTCCTCGCCCACGATGTCGCCCGAGTGGCGGACGGCGTCTACGGCGCCATCGGTGTCGTGGAGAACGAAGTCCACGGTGTTGTCGAGGGTCGAGGCCAGCGAGCAGTTCAGGTCATCGGGCTGGCCCGCCGTATAGGCAGGGAGGCCGCTCCGGGACTCCAGCCACGAGTCGACGAAGCCCGCGCCGGTGAGGAGGTCCCAGGCCGGCTGGTCCATCGGACGCTGCCCCTGTGGGTACAGGTTGATGTCCCCGGCGAGGATGACCGGGTAAGGCGAGGAAGACGTCAGCGTCGCCAGCTCCCCGACCTGCGCTTGTCGAACCAGCGGGTGAAAGGCCTCGAAGTGCGTGTCGAAGACCCGCAACCACGCGCCCTGGAAACGCACGTCCACGCTCGCCCAGCCCCGGGTCAACTCGATCGTGGTTCCTGCTATCTGCACCGGGAGCGATGTGGCGAACTTCACCCCCATCGGGCTGGCCGTGGCCAGCTCGGCAGGCGTGAGGTCGTCGCGCACAATGATGGCGTTGCGATCGGTCCATCTGACCCACTCGGTGCTGCTCGGAAGCGACCTGCTGAAGGTCTCGATCACCGAAGCGGCCCGATACGGACTCCCCTGTAGTGCCAGCTCATCCAGCAAGATCTGGAGGAAGTCGTACTCGGTGGTGAGCTGGCCCGGGTTCGCCAGCGGAGCGGTCTGAAAGACCGAGAGCTCTTGAAGCCCGACAACGTCAGGCTTGGCCTCCGCGATCCGTCGGGCGATGGCCACGGCGCGCACGTTGAAGTCGACCTGTTTCACGTGGGCCCACAGCCTGTCAACGATGCCCGGCACGTCCTCCGGGTCCGAAACCCCGAACAGAGGTTGGAGGTTCGCGCCGAGGTACATGTTGTATGTCATCACCTTCAAGCAGCACCGCGCGTGCTCCGGTGGCGTCGCGTGCGCCGGGACTGACCACGTCGCGACTGCGAGCATGGAGGCGGCGATCACGGCGACCGTCACCCGGCGCCTCCTTGGAGGCTCGCTCCTTACCGATGTCCCGTCGATCATGGCCTTTCCTCCTTCGAGCAACGCCGATTCGCAGAATCTGTTGCGATGCATCGAGGATCCGCCCTGAGACCGGAGACGTCGAGGGTGAATCGAGCTCAGATCTGGACGGTTTTGCCCTCACCTTCGTCTGGGTACATCGGGAAGCCCGGATCCAACGGTTGGCCATCACACCTCCCAGTTCGCGATGGTCTTGCCGTTGAGACACGTGTCAGTCCCGATTCCACCATCCAGGGCATCGGTCCCACCCCCGCCGTCGAGCTCGTCGTTGCCGTCGCCCCCGCTCACGCTGTCATCGCCACCAGCCCCGAGGAGTCTCTTGGCTTGGGCATCGCCCATCAGGGTGTCGCCGAAGTCTCCGATTCTGCGGACCCGTCGATCCCGACGAGCACATCGACCGGTCCGGTGCCGGTGCCGGGGACAGC
>DATADW010000393.1:0-5258 GCA_036258335.1 Acidimicrobiia bacterium | reverse complement strand
ATCGCCCGTGGCATGTGGCAGGGAGAACGCGGATCGGAGGAGAGTTTCGCCGGGCGACAGTTCAGCGCGACCCGGCTGCTCAACGTCCCGCAGTCGATCTCCCGGCCGGGGGTGCCGATCATGATCGGCGGGGGTGGTGAGAAGCGAACCCTGCGACTGGTGGCCAGATATGCCGACGGTTCGAACATGTTCGGCGGGCCCGATCAGCTCCGGCACAAGTACGCGGTCCTGGCCGGGCACTGCGCCGCCGAGGGACGGCCCTTCGAAGCGATCGAGCGAAGCACGCTCCAGTCGGTCGGTCTCTTCGAGCCGCACCCGTTCCAGCCCACCACGGAGACCCCCGACCAGATAGTCGACCGATTCGGCAAGTTGGCCGAGGCCGGGGTCCAACACGTCATCATCAACACCAACGACGCGCACAACCCCGACGCGATGAGCCTGCTGGCCGACAAGATCCTGCCCCAGCTGCGCGGGATCGAGCCGGCCGACCCAACCCGTTGATGCAACAGACCGAGGCGGCCAGAAGGAGCCGCAATTGAGCTTCGTCAGCAGAGGATTCCGGGGACGCCGACGAACCGACGCGCCGGAGGGGCGGATACCTCCGGGCCAGTATGTGACAAAGGACTTCCCGGTGCTCTCCGCCGGCCCTACTCCAAGGATTCCGCTCGATCAGTGGTCCCTCTCGGTGGGCGGGTCGGTCGACCATCCCCGGTCGTGGAACTGGGAGCAGTTCCGGTCACTGCCTGAGGATGAGATGACCGTGGACATCCACTGCGTCACCAAGTGGTCGAAGCTCGATACGAAATGGCAGGGGGTGTCGCTCGACACCTTGCTGGCCGACAGGAAGCCCGATGCGGAGTTCGCCCTCATCCACTCCTACGGCGGCTACACCACCAACCTCCCCGTTGCCGATCTGATCGGGGGAAAGGCCTGGGTGGCGTACGACTTCGACGGCCAACCCCTCGCCCCCGAGCACGGTGGTCCGGCCCGGTTACTCGTTCCCCATCTCTACTTCTGGAAGAGCGCCAAATGGGTGACCGCCATCGAACTCAGAACTACTGATCAACGCGGCTTCTGGGAGTCCTACGGCTATCACGAGTATGGGGACCCATGGCGGGAACAGCGTTACGCCGGCGACTGAGCTGGCGACTCGCCGAGGTGGTCGATCTGGTGGACGAGACCGCCAAGGTCAGGAGCATCGGGCTTCTCTGCGCGGGCTGGGAGGGTCACCTCCCCGGCCAGCACATCGACGTCCGGCTGACCGCCGAAGACGGCTACCAGGCACAACGGAGCTACTCGATCGCCACGCCGGAAGAAGAGGAACTCATCACCATCACAGTCGAGCTAATCGAGGATGGTGAGGTCTCGCCCTACCTCTTCGAGGAGCTCGTGGTCGGCGACCAGCTCGAGATGCGCGGACCCATCGGTGGATACTTCGTTTGGGAACCGGATCACGGCGGACCCCTGCTCCTCGTGGCGGGGGGCAGCGGTCTCGTCCCGCTGATGGCCATGGTCCGGTCGAGGGTACGCTCGGGGAGCGAGATCCCGGTTCGACTGTTGCTCTCCTCGCGCAGCTGGGATGACGTGATCTACCGGGCGGAGCTAGAGGAGGTGGCGTCGTTGTCGGGCGTCGAGGTGATCCACACGCTGACCAGATCGCAACCGCCGGGGTGGACCGGGCACCGCGGCCGCATCGACCGACAGCTTCTGTCCGAAGTCGGCTGGCCGCCATCCGACCACCCGCTGTGCTTCGTGTGCGGCCCAACCGGGCTGGTCGAAGCGTCAGCGACCTCCCTCGCCGACCTCGGCCACGATTCGGGAAGGATCAAGACCGAGCGTTTCGGACCCTCTGGAGGTACCCCATGAGCGACGACCGTCACCTCGACGGCAACGCCGTCGGCGGGCTGCTGAACGAAGTGTTCGGCCGGGAGATGACCTCCGCCCGAGGATGCTGTGATGGGTGCGGCGCCATCAACCCACTGGCAGCGGTACTCGCCTTCACCGAGGCTCCGGGGGTCGTGCTCCGCTGCCCCAACTGCCAGTCGGTGCTGGTGGTCGCAGTCCGAACCGATCGCGCGGTGAGAGTCAGCTTCTCACGTCTCCGCTGGATCGAACCCGCTGAGTAGCCCTAGTCCTCTCGAAGGTCGGCAGCGGCAATAGCTCCAGCCTGGGCGGCGCGATCGAGGAAACCGGCGACCACCTCGAGCTGCTCCACGGTGTAGTCGGAGCAGATCTCGTTGAGTGACCTCAGCATGGGTGCATACAGGCGCGCCAGTTCCCCCGCCCTGTCGAACCGGGCCTCCACTTGCACGCGGCGCCGGTCGTCGGGATCGGGCCTTCGGACCAACCAGCCTCCCCGCTCCAGCCGGTCAAGGACGCCGGTGAGGGTGGCCGGGTGGATCCCGGTTGCTCTCGCCCCGGTGGGTGATGGATGGCTTCTCGTCGCCGCTTACGGGCGGGTCGATTGGGTCAAGAACCTGGAGCGCTCCGGGAGAGGGGAGATCACCAGGCGCGGTCGGCGTTTCGATGTCACGGCAACGCCGCTGCCGGTCGAGGAGGCGAGCAAGGTTCTGCGTGACAGCCTGGCGGAAAGGGGGAACATGCTCCGTCGAATGCTGAGTCCCCATTTCGACGCCAGCGTCGAAGACCCGCTCATCGTCTGGCGCTCGGAGGTGGCGGAGCACCCCGTTTTCATGCTCGAAGCGGCCTGACCCACGGCACTTCCATCCAACGGGTCCCAGAATGCCGTTATGGCTCGTCTGCGCGCCTTCACCGCTCTGGACCTCACAGGGCCGCTGCGGCTGCAGAGCGAAGATGCCCGCCGGGGCCTCGAGCTGTGGAGCGATGACGATGGCATCGACCTCGAGGTAGCCGACATCGGGGGGGCCTCGGCGTATCGGAGTCGGAGCGAGGGCGGGGACCTGATCCTTGGCCCCTACGGGAGTGGTTTGGTTCGTCGGGCTCTAAGCGCCGTTGATGCCGCCTCGCTGTTTTGGAACCACGGCGGTTCGGCAGACGATCTGGCACGACCCTGGGCGCCGATGGTGGCGGCCCCGGCATCGGGGTATCTGTCGCTGTTGATCGACCTCGCGGTGGCACGCGGCTGCGGATGGTTGACCATTGTGAAGGGAGGGGGGCGGTTCGCCGCCACGGTTGTCCAGGGAGCAATCCGGCATGCGAGCGTCTCGTCGCTCCCGATCGAAGTCGTACCAATCGATGCCTGGAACCCCACATCCCTTGTCCCCGGTGGGGCTCTCATGTCGGTCGGGACTTTCGAGCAGGATGTCGCCGTTGTCGCATCACTGCCCGCCGTGAGCGGTCTCGCCGCATGCGTCGCCGCCGGCATCCCGGCATTCGGCAGCGCCGCCGGCGACAGTGCCGAGGGGATATTTGGTCCCGTCCAATGGTTGCCTCGATCGGATCGGCCGGGAGTCGGACCGGCGGGGACTGCTTTCGAGAGCCGGTATCGAGCGCGCTACCGATCGAGTCCGAGCTACGTAGCAGCGCAGGCGGCCGCCGCCGGATACCTGTCGGCTGCCGCGGCGCGCCACGGCGTTACCACCGACGACCTGCCCGCCTGGGCCACAACCACCCTGTTGGGGGACTTCCGGGTGGACAGCGAGGGGCGTCAGATCGGGCATCAAGTCTCGGTCATTCGGTGGCGAGACGGTCGCATGGAGCCCGTCGAGGCCTAGCCGGGTGTTCAACCGATACGGTGGCCCATCCGATGGACGAGCGTCAGCGGGGGAGGCCCGCGGCGAGGGCATCGACGGACTTGGCGATCCGCCTTTGCCTCGTCTCGTCTGCCTTTGCCCCCTCGACCTGGAGGACGTGCCAGCTCTGGTTGCTGTACGACAGGCGGTCGAAGGTGGCGCGGGCGGCGGGGACGGCGTCGATTGCCGCGGCGAGGTCGGGCGGCACGGTGACGGTTCGCTCCTCGAGGTCCACCGCCAACTCGACCTCGACCTCGTCACCACCGGCAACGCCTGCACCCGCCCGGTTCTCAGCGCTCAATGACACCATCGGGACGCCGCCCATGGAGGCGAGGCTGCTCCGGTAGGTGTAATCCCCGATCGTCACCTTGACCTTGGGGCGCTTGCCGGCGCCGAGCGCCTCGACCACCTCGGGCGGCACCTCGATGCCGGTGGTGTTCTTCCCGGATTGAACAATGGTCGTGCGGAACCGGATGCCGTCGGCCATGGGTCCTCCTCATGAAACGCTGTGCTGACCGGGAACAGTCGAGATTCTCATCGCCAAGAGTCGACCGTGCCGTGCAGGTTATGTTCGAGAATCCTCTCGGTTCACCTGTTGAGAGATCGAAATGCTGTGAATCCCCTTGTTTCCTTCCGGAATGGGGGTGCTCGAGGGGGCGGCTCCTGCCGGCCCCCTCGGCCTGGTCGGGGCGGCGTGACGGCCCGACCTGCATCAGCGAGCGCGGCTGAGGGCCGCACAATTTGAGATGCCCGGCGGCCTGCCGCCGGGCAAGCCCAACCAGCGCCGGTAGGCTCGCCAACCCGTGCTCGTAGTGACGTACAACGTCAACTCGCTCCTCACCCGTCTCCCCCGGCTGATCTCGCTGCTCGAATTGCATCGGCCCGACGTTGCGCTCGTCCAGGAGACCAAGTCCACACCGGAGGGCTTTCCCCACCTCCCGCTCCAGGCCGCCGGCTACATCGCAGCCGATCACTCGGCGGGCCGTTGGGCGGGGGTAGCGATACTCGCCCGCAGCGAACTGGGTATCGCCGAAGTGACCACCGGCTTGCCGGGAGAGCCCGAGCCGGCCCAGGCGCGGTGGATGGAGGCCACAGTCGGTGAAGTCAGGTTTGCCAGCGTCTACGTGCCCAATGGCCGACTCGTGGGCAGCGACGAGTTCGTCGCCAAGCTGCGGTTTCTGGAGGCGATGGCCGACCGGGCAGCCGCTCTCGCCGCGGGGCCGGCGATCGTGGCCGGCGACTTCAACGTCTGTCCCACCGATCTCGATGTGTGGGATACCACCCAGGTGCACGGGGCCACCCACATCACACCCGAGGAACGCACCCGTTGGTCGGCGGTGCGCGACACCGGCTTCACCGACGCCTTCCGACACCTCAATCCCGATGAGCCCGGGTTCACCTGGTGGGACTACCGCGCCGGGCATTTCCCCAAGGGATATGGTCTCCGGATCGACCACGCCCTGGTGAGCACGCACCTCGCTGACCGGTTGGAGGCCGCCACGGTGGAAAGGGCGTACCGGAAGGTGAGCACCGTCCCGGGAACAA
>DATADW010000392.1:0-3588 GCA_036258335.1 Acidimicrobiia bacterium | reverse complement strand
AATCTTTCTAGAAGGGTGCACCGTCGGGGGTTAGCACCGCACGGGACGATCCTCCTCTCAGGCCATTGATTCAGTGCCTGGTCTTGCCGACACCTTGGTCGAGGTCGCCCCACAGGTCTTTCTCGGCCAGGTCGATCACCGTCCAAGCCATCGCCAGGGCTCCGTCGCGGATCACCTTCTCCCCGGTCTCGGTGACCGTCTTGGCGGCGAACTCTGGCTGATGGTTGACGGTGGGGAAGCACTCCATCCCGAGCAGTGGATGGACTGATGGGACTGCCCAGGAGACGTTCCCCATATCGGTCGAGCCCGCAGCTTCCGGCGGGAAGGCGCTCCCCGGGAGCATTGTTCGTCCCAGTTCGGTGGCATTGGCCGCGAACAGGTCGACGAGGGTCGGATTGCTTCGCAGGCTGTCGTAGCCGTGCCCGACCGGCTCGATCTCCACAGTGCATCCAGTGGCCAGCGCCGCCGCCTCGAAGCAGGCTCGCACCTTCGCCTTGACCTCTTCGAGCCGGTTGCGCTCGGGGGCACGCACATACCAGGTGGAACTGGTCGAGGCGGGGATGATGTTCGCCGCCTCTCCGCCATGGGTCACGATGCAGTGCACCTTGTCGGTGGCCATGAGTTGCTGGCGCAAAGTGGCCACGTTGACGTAGGCCTGGACGAAAGCGTCGAGGGCGTTGATCCCCAGATGTGGGGCGAACGAAGCGTGCGATTCTTTGCCCCGGAAGTGGACGTCGAGGTGGGCGACAGCAATAACCACGGGGTCGACCACGTCGAAGGGCCCAGGGTGGATCATCATCGCTGCCGCGGCGTCGGCAAAAGCGCCGGCTTTCAGCAGGTCGACCTTGCCTCCGTAGTGTTCCTCGGCCGGCGTGCCCAGGACCGTGACCCGGCACCCCAGGTCTTCGGCGAGCGGCGCCAGCGCCGACCCGGCGCCGAGCGCCGCTGTAGCGATCAGATTGTGCCCGCAGGCATGGCCAACTCCGGGGAGGGCGTCGTACTCGGCGCAGATCACAACTTCGGGACCGGATGATCCGGACTTGGCGACGAACGCGGTCTCCAAACCGTAGGCGGGGAATTCGACATCCATCCCACCGTCGGTGAGGAACCGGGCGAGCCGGCTGGCGGACTCGTGTTCCTCGAACGCAACCTCCGGGTTGTCGTACATCCACCGGCTCAGCTCACGCAGCTCGTGCTCGACCTCGCCGAACCGCTGTTCGGCCCGCTCTTTGAACTCCATCAGCCTCCTTCGACGAACCGGGGCGAGGGTACCCGAGGCGATCTTTCCGGTCCTCGTCGCGAGGCCCTCCCATCGCCAGCAAGAGGCACGGTTGGAATAGCCGCTGGTGGGTATGACACTGCTCAGCCAATGACAGTCCTCGTCGTCACCGCCGTGTTCCTCGCCGTCTACAACAACGTGGCTCACATCTCCATATGGGAGAAGGTCTGGAGCCGCAGCTATGTCGTGGTCAATCTCGCGGTCGCCGGGTTGATGCTGCTGTTGGCACGGCAGATGCTTACCGCCAGCCAGCTCGGGTTGGGTGAGTACTCCTGGCTTCCAGGGTTGGCCTGGGGAGCGCTGACCATGGTCGCCGGGGCGGCGGCGCTCTTTGTGTCCCAGCGCGTGCCGGCGGTTGCGAAGACCTTCGAGGACCGGCGTTACGCCGAGCTGACCGACGCCGATGCGGTGAGGCACGCCCTGGTCAGGGTGCCGCTGGGAACGGCACTGCTCGAGGAAGTCGCATTTCGCGGAGTCCTCTTCGCGCTCTTGGAGGCGGCCTTCTCGACATGGGTAGCCGTGATCGGGACCAGCGTCATCTTCGGCATTTGGCATGTGGGCCCGGTGCTCCGCGGTCTTCGGGCCAATGGGTCGCCGCCGGGCACCCCCGGAGGGTGGCCGGGCTTGTGGCGCGGACTGGGCCTCACCACACTCGCCGGGCTCGGGTTCGGCTTACTCCGGGTATGGAGCGGCGGTATCCTCGCCCCCTTCCTACTCCATTGGGCTGTCAATGCCCTCGGCGTGCTCACCGCGGTGCAACGCCAGCGACGGCTCGCCACAGAGAGAGTTGTTCCCGCCGAAACCTGAGTGGCGATCGTCACCCGGTTGCCGGATAGGACCCTGGGTCGAGTTGGTTGAGGAACTCGGCGCACCGCTGCGCCTCGTCGCGCTCACCGATGGCCGCGGCCACCCGCCGTAACCCGTCGAGGCAACGGAGAAACCCCCGGTTGGACGGGTGCTCCCACCGCACGTAGCCGGACCCGCGCCACCCGTTAGCCCGTAGCGCGTCGAGGCCGCGGTGATACCCCACGCGGAAATAGGCGTAGGCCTCGACCAGCTGCGGCATGGTGGCGGCGCTGTTCTCGACCAACTCGCCAAGGGTTGCCCAACACAGGGAAACGGTCGGCGCGGCGGCAGTCACCGCCGCCAGGGTCAGCCGCGGGTCATCACCCGACAGGGCCTGAGACAGACCCAACCTGACCTGCGGGTCGACCTCGGGGAGCAACGTCTCGGGCGGCCCTTCCGGCGAGAACGTGACATCGGCCATGGCGGCATTCTGCCAGCGGCAACCCGCCAACCCAGGGTTCGAACCGTGCCACAGCGACTGCTCCAGCCCACAGAACAGTGGGGCGCGCTCGACGGATCAGGCGCTGATGGTGAGCGCCGACGGCTCTGGGGTAAGCAGCAGCTCGTCGCCGGCCACTCCGACGTTGAGGGTGTCGCCCTCGGCGAGTTTTCCCTCGAGCAACAGCATCGCCATTGGGTCGGCCAGCCCTGTCTGGATGACCCTCTTCAGCGGCCGCGCCCCGTAGGTGGCGTCGTACCCGCGTTCTGCCAGCCAGTCCTTCGCCTGGTCGGAGACCTGGAGGGTGATGCGACGCTCCTCGAGCCGCCGCGCCAGGTGGCGGAGTTGGATGTCGACGATCTGGCGGAGGTCCTCAGGGCTGAGCCGGTGGAAGACCAGCATCTCATCCACTCGGTTGAGGAACTCGGGCCGGAAGTGCTCCCTGGCTCTCCCCAGGACGCGGTCCTCGATGACCTCCTCGGGCAGGCCGGGGTCGATGAACTCCGACCCCAGGTTGGAGGTCATGATCAGGACCACGTTGGAGAAGTCCACCGTCCGACCCTGCCCGTCGGTGAGCCGGCCGTCGTCCATCAACTGGAGCAGCACGTTGAACACGTCCGGATGCGCCTTCTCGATCTCGTCGAGCAGCACCACCGAGTAGGGACGGCGGCGTACCGCCTCGGTGAGCTGGCCACCCTCCTCGTATCCGACATAGCCGGGTGGGGCGCCGATCAGCCGTGACACCGAATACTTCTCCAAGTACTCCGACATGTCGATGCGGACCATGGCCCGCTCGTCGTCGAAGAGGAACTCGGCGAGCGCCCGCGCCAGCTCGGTCTTCCCCACACCGGTCGGTCCGAGGAATATGAAGGAGCCGATGGGGCGGTGCGGGTCGGAGAGGCCGGCCCTGCTGCGGCGGATGGCGTTGGAGACGGCGGCCACCGCGTCCTCCTGTCCCACGACCCGGTTGTGAAGGTGCTCCTCCAAGCGGATCAGCTTCTCGATCTCCCCCTCCATCAGGCGC
>DATADW010000391.1:0-4419 GCA_036258335.1 Acidimicrobiia bacterium | reverse complement strand
GGCCGAGGACTTCCGCGAGGCGTACACATTGGAAGTCGCCGAGCAGGAGCAGCGCACCCGCGCCATCGTCGAGGGCCAGGAGGGCTGAACGTAGAGCTCCGGTGTTGCGTTCCACGGGGTATGTGCTCTGATGGCACCCCGTGGAACGCACCACCCGTGAAATCGATGCGGTCTGGCGGATCGAGTCGGCCCGCCTCATTGCTTCGCTGGCAAGGATGACCGGGGATGTCGGACTTGCCGAGGATCTGGCCCACGATGCTCTGATTGCCGCCTTGGAGCAGTGGCCGGAGTCGGGAGTGCCCGACAAACCCGGTGCCTGGCTCGTTGCGGTGGCCAAGCGGCGCGCCGTCGACCGCTACCGAAGGGAAGAGCGGCTCGCCCAAAAGGTTGCCGTGCTTGGTGGTGGGCTCCAACCAGACCAAGGGTTCGAAGCCGAGGTGGCCGAAGGCATCGATGACGACATAGGCGACGACCTGTTGCGGTTGGTGTTCACCGCCTGTCACCCGGCGCTATCGCCGGAGGCTCGGGTCGCTCTGACCCTTCGCCTCCTCGGCGGCCTGACCATCGACGAGATCGCCCACGCCTATCTGGTTCCCCCGGCGACCATCGCCCAACGGATCGTCCGCGCCAAGCGGACGCTGTCACGAGCGGAGATCCCATTTGAGATCCCGTCGGGTGACGAGCTCCCCGACAGGCTCGGCTCGGTGCTAGAGGTGATCTACGCCATATTCAACGAGGGCTACTCCGCCACCGCGGGCGAGCAGTGGACCAGGCCCCTGCTCTGTGAGGAAGCGCTTCGGCTGGGGCGCATCCTCGGCACGCTCACTCCCTCCGAGCCCGAGGTGCACGGACTGGTGGCTTTGATGGAGATCCAAGCGTCGCGACTCCGCGCCCGGTCGGGACCTGATGGGAGACCGGTTCTGTTGTTCGACCAGAACCGGGCCCGCTGGGACCGACTCCTCATCAACCGGGGGCTCGTGGCCCTGCAACGGGCCGAGGCACTTAGCAGTACACCGGGGCCCTACACCATCCAGGCGGCGATCGCCGCTTGTCACGCACGTGCCGTGGCGCCGGAAGACACCGACTGGGCACGCATCGCCGGTCTCTACGACGAGTTGGCGCGCCTCGTACCTTCACCCGTCGTGCAACTGAACCGGGTGGTGGCTGTGGGGATGGCCGTCGGCCCCGAGGCGGGTCTCGAGTTGGTGGACGCCCTCACCGGAGACCCGGCGATGGCCGAGTATCACCTGCTGCCCAGCGTACGGGGCGATCTCCTCAGCCGGCTCGGACGAACTCAGGAGGCGCGCGCCGAGTTCACACGGGCCGCCCGGTTGGTTCGGAACATCCCGGAACGGGATTTGCTGTTGGTTCGAGCCAGGCAACTCTGAGACGGAGAGGGGGAGGCTTGCCGTCAATCCGACAGTCGGGCGACTTCCGCCTTCAGTCTTCCGGCTTCCGTCTCTTCTTCCGTCTGCAGTCCGCCGTCTGGAGAGTACATCCGGCCCAATTGACGACGGTAGGCGATGACGTTGCCCACGCCCTGGAATAGACGACCCAGTGGCCGGGCGTAGGCCAGTGTCCATCCCGCAGTAGCCGCCACCGCAACGGTGAGAAACGACGTCGTGGATTCGATCACAGCCACCACCGGCGCCTTGCCGCCTCCCCAAAGCTCGGCGCGTTCGGGGAAGACCGAGCTATTCAGGGCGTTCCCTGCCGCGGTCAGCAGTACCAGGCCCGGTATGACGTAGGCGGAAGGGACCAGGTGGGCGAAGGGATTGAATGACCAGTCCCACCCGACAAGCGCCAAATAGAGCGCCGTCCCTCCGAACAAGAGCAATCGGTACATACGGGCGTTTCGTCGGCCCCATTCGGCGCTCTGGGAGATGCCCGCCTCGACCGATCTGGGTCCCAACACCCGCAACAGGCCAAGCCCGAGCACGATGATCGGCTGGCTGACGGTGCGCGCCGCTTCGGCATACCCGAGGTACTCCGGTCCGGCGAGCCGGGTGACGAGCGCCGACGCGATGAAGAGCGAGACCATCGGCGTCGCCCCCTGGACGAGCATCCAGCGTCCGGTGCGGATCAGGCTGCGGAGTCGGATGTCGATCCCAGGGGCGCGCCCGGCAAATCCGGAGCGTGCCAGGAGCAGCCCGGCGATGAGCGAGGCCAGGTTGCCGGCGGCGAGCGCCGTCTGTGGTATCCAGACACGGTCGATCGGGGTGAGGGAGAGCCCGACGATCACCAACCCGGAGACGACCAGCATGGCGGTTGCCGCAGACACCGCGGCCAGAGACCGACCGTCCAGGTGGAGCATCCTCCTGATGTGCTCCTCGGGTGGTCCCAGGGCGGCGGCGACCACGGTGGGAATGGCCAGTGCGAGGATGGTTTCGGCGCCGGTGACACCCGCGGTAACTGGGACGGCTATCAGTGTCAGCAGACCGCCAAGCAGCGCCGGCAGTATGCCCACGCGGAGCGAACGAGGAAGCGCAGCGAGCCGTTTCTGCTCTGGCAGAGACACGACGGCCAGCTCGGCCGGGCCCAAGACCAACTCGTGGGGGAGCGCCATCGCCAGCTGGCAGGCGGAGTAGAAGACGGCGTAGACGCCAAGGCTGGCCGGGTCGAGCATGGTGGTGGCCGCCAAGCCGATGGCGAAACCCTGCAGTGAAGACAGCCCGGCATCGACCACCCCGGCCGAGACCCGGACCTTGAGCGATCTCACCTGGTCCTCCGAGCGACATCGCCAGGCGCGATGGGCATGCCGCGGCTTGGCGTTGACGAGACCCAAGGTTGGAAAGGCGCGGCAAGCCGCTCCAGATCGGCCACAGAGTCCCCACTCCTCGCGAGTTGACGACAACGATGGTGCTGCCGTGGCGTCATATATATTCGGCTGAATCGGCCCCTGATTTGAGTGGAGATGGCGGATATCACCAACGGTTCGCAATTCCGCCACACGACCGGGAGCAGACCTGGGCCCGTTCCGAACCGACGCTTCGATGTTCTTCAGGTCCACAACCGCTACCGCGACCCGGGTGGCGAAGACGCCGTGGTAGCAGCCGAGCGTGAGGTGCTCACCGCAGCAGGCCACAGGGTTGCGGTGCACGATGTGCAGAATCCGTCGGGTTCGCTGGCCGCTGCTGGGGCGCTTGCACTATCGCCCTGGAACCCGGTTTCCGCCCTGGCCTTGGGCCGCGTGATCAACACCCATCGGCCTGAGTTGGCCCACGTCCACAACACTTGGTACTCACTGTCCTCCTCGGTGCTCTCGACGCTGCGCCGGCGGCGGATACCGACGGTCATGACAATGCACAACTACCGAGCCACTTGTCTCAACGGTCAGCTCTTTCGCGATGGAGCGGTGTGCCAGCTCTGCCTCGGTCGCCCGCCACTACCCGGCATTCGGTACCGCTGTTACCGCGGATCTCTCCCGGCGTCCCTGGCCGTCGCCGGGGCAGTAGGGATCGAGCGATGGCTCGGGTTGTGGGAGGGCGCGGTCGAGCTGTTTGTGGTGATGACCGAGTTCTCCCGGCTGCTACTCGCGGCCGCCGGTCTCCCCGGTCATCGGGTGCGGGTCAAGCCCCACTTCGTGGCCGACCGTGGGCGCCGAAGCGGCCAACCGAGCGCGTCGGACACCGTCCTCTTCGTGGGTCGACTCAGTTCCGAGAAGGGAGTGGATCAGCTGGTGGAGGCCTGGTCGCAGGCGGAGACCGCCGATCTCACCCTTCGCATCGTGGGGGATGGTCCACTCCGCGCTGCATTGGAGCAACGCCGCGTAGCCGGTGTCGACGTTGCCGGGTGGCTGGGGCCAGACCGGGTGGCGGAGGAGCTTCGCTCGGCGCGGGCACTGGTGGTTCCCTCCATCTGGTACGAGCCCTTCGGGCTCGTCCTCATCGAGGGGATGGCCGCCGGGCTGCCCATCGTGGCGTCAGCCATCGGCGGCATACCCGAGGTTGTCGGCGATGTCGACCCGGCATTCCTGCCCGGAGCCGGCGATGTCGCCGATTGGTCTGCGTCCTTGTCGCGGCTGGCGGTATCTGGGGAGGAGCTCGATGCCGCCGGAGCGGCCAGTCGGCGCCGATACGAGCATCGCTATACCCCGGAACTGGGCCTAGCGGCACTGGAGCAGATCTACTCCGAGACCCTGACCTTGTCCGGTTGAGCTCCAGCCGGCTTGGCCCACGGTGAAGCCGCTTGGGGGATTAGTCTCGAGCCGAGCCTCGCCGCCCCTTCCTTCGTCGAGCCGCGGTAGACGTCGGCAAAGGCGACGAACAAGAGGAACCCGGCCGCCTCGTATCCAACCCCACCGCCGATCCCCGGCGAGATCACGCCCATCAACAGGATGAGGGCGAAAACGGCGGCGATCTCTGGCGCCACACCTCGAAGAAGTGGAGCGCGTCGCGATCGCCACGCTCTGGCGAATGC
>DATADW010000390.1:0-5774 GCA_036258335.1 Acidimicrobiia bacterium | reverse complement strand
AACCGGTCAGTCAAGTTCTCCACCCTCCTGGCGCAGGCGCGCCGGTTGCGCTGCGACCTGCTCGCCACGGGTCATTACGCCCGGGTGGACCGGTCGCGGGGGCGATGGCATCTGCGACGCGGGGTGGACCGGAACAAGGATCAGTCCTATGTGCTCGGCATGCTCGGCCAGGATCAACTTCAGCAGGTGAGCTTCCCCGTTGGGGGGCTTACCAAGGCCGAGACCAGAGAGGAGGCTGCTCGGCTCGGGCTTCGCACCGCGGCCAAGCCGGAGAGCCAGGACATCTGCTTCGTGGGGCGCGAGGGGTACCGCGGGTTCGTCAGGAGGCGCGCTCCGGAGGCGTCACGGCCAGGATCGATCGTCGACCGCGACGGGCGGATCGTCGGCCAACACGACGGTGTTGCCGGGTTCACCGTCGGGCAGCGACGCGGGCTCGGGGTCGCCGTCGGGACCCCGCGGTACGTCACTGCGGTGGACGCGGCAAGTGCCACCATCACCGTCGGCCAGAGCGAGGATCTGCTGGCCGAGGGGATGACGGTCACCGGGGTCACATGGGTCGCGGGACATCCCCCGTCGTCGAATGCGGCGGAGGTCCAGACCCGGGCGCACGGGGCGCCGCTGCCCTGCCGATTCACTGCGACCGGCGATGGGTCCCTCGTGATTCGTTTCGCTCGTCCCGAGGCGGCGGCGGCACCGGGGCAAGCCGCCGTGCTCTACGACGGGGACGAGGTTGTGGGCGGCGGCACGATCGCCGGGGTGGAACGGTGAGCCGCGGCGGGGCGGGCAAGGAGCAGCAGCGCCGGGTCGCCGAGGCACCGGCGGTGGTGACCACCCCCCGGACGGCACCGGTCGCATTCGACGTCAGGCGTGGGGCGTGGGTGGGGACAGCGATCGTCGCCGCGGTCGGGCTGCCCATCTACGGCCTCGGTGTGTGGGCGCAGATCGAGCAGTCGCAGCTTATATGGGCGGCGCTCGGCGGGTGGGCTCTGGTCTGGTTAGCCGCCTATTTCGTTTCGGCCCGTCTCGCCGGACGTCCCGATGCGCTGAGCAGATCTCTATTGGTGTGGGCCACCATGCTCGCCCTGGGATTGGCCGGCGCCGCTCTGGGCCGTTTGGACCCATGGCTGGCCAGCGCGCTCGTGTTCGGGATTGGGGCCGGGTTCGTCCTTCCCTCCGGGACCAAGGGGCGTCCCGCCGCTCGCTCCGCTGCGGTGTCGGGCGCGGCGATCTTGCTGATGTCGCTGGTCGCGGTGGACGCGGCGTTCTACCCCGCCGTGCCCGGGCTGATCGGCCTCGCCGCCTTCCCGGTGATCATCGGGATCGACGCGCTGCTCGACCGGACGGCTCGCCGGGCATGACACCGGGGCGGCAGGTGCCCGTGCAGGACCGACTTGAGGAGCTCAGAGAGCAGATCCGCTTCCACGGGCACCGCTACCACGTGCTCGACGACCCTGTGGTCTCCGACGCCGAGTACGACGCGCTCATCGCCGAGTTGCGCGCCGTCGAGGAAGAGCACCCCGAGCTGGTCACCCCGGACTCGCCGACGCAACGGGTGGGGGCGCCACCATCTTCGATGTTCGCCCCTCTGCCCCACCGGCGCCGTCTCTTCTCGCTGGACAACGCCCACGACGTCGACGATCTCCGCAGCTGGGGGCGACGGGTGGAGCGTCAGTTGGAACGCGAACCCGAGGGGTTCTCCTGCGAGCTCAAGATCGACGGGCTGGCGGTGTCGCTGGTCTACGAGGGCGGTGTCTTATTGCAGGGAGCGACCAGGGGTGACGGCAGGGTCGGCGAGGACATAACGGTCAACTTGCGCACCATCGAGTCGATCCCTCTCCGGCTGCGGGGCAAACCCCCCGAGGTCCTCGAGGTGCGTGGAGAGGTCTACATGCCCGAGGACGCCTTCGAGACGCTCAACCACCGCCAGGCCGAAGCTGGTCTCCGGCTCTTCTCCAACCCTCGCAACGCCGCCGCCGGGTCGGTGCGGATGAAGGACCCGGCGGTGACGGCTTCGCGTGCTCTCCACATCTGGTGCTACCAGGCGGGCGTGATCGAGGGCGGTCCGAAGCTGCGGAGCCACAGCGAGACCATGGAGTACCTGAAGGACCTCGGGATCAGGGTCAACCCCGAGAACGCGGTCGTACCCGACCTCGAGGGGGTCGAGCGTTATGTGGCCAGGGCGGAGCAGCGCCGCCATGCCAACGGTTACCAGACCGACGGCGTCGTCGTGAAGGTGGATTCGCTGGGCGACCAGGACGTGCTCGGGTTCACCTCAGCCGCACCTCGTTGGGCAATCGCCTTCAAGTTTCCACCGGAAGAGCAGACGACTTTGCTGCGCGACATCCAGGTCAACGTGGGCCGGACCGGAGCAGTGACGCCGTTCGCGGTGCTGGAGCCGGTGGTCGTCGGGGGAGCCACGGTGGGCCTGGCCACCCTGCACAACGAGGACATGGTGCGGCTCAAGGATGTCCGCATCGGCGACCGAGTGCTTGTCCGTCGCGCAGGCGACGTCATCCCCGAAGTCGTGGCGCCGGTGGTGTCGCTGCGCACCGGTGAAGAGCGGGAGTGGTCGATGCCGACCCATTGCCCATCGTGCGGCAACCCCATCGTCCGACCCGATGGGGAAGCGGTGGCTCGTTGCACCGGGGGGCTCACCTGCCCCAGTCGGCTGCGCGAGTGGCTGTCGCACTTCGCCGGCCGCGGCGGCATGGACATCGAGCATCTCGGCTACAAGACCATCGAGCTGCTGCTCTCCAATGGGTTGATCAAGGACCCGGCCGATATCTTCACCCTCCGCGCCGAGGACCTGCTCGGGTTCGAGGGGTGGGGAGAAGTGTCTGTCGCCAATTTGATGCGCGCCATCGACGCCGCCAGGGACAGACCGCTGGCCTCGCTGCTCGTCGCCCTCGGAATCCGGCATGTCGGGGGGACGGTGGCCCGGCTCCTTGCCCGCCGGTTCCGCAGCCTGCCGGCGCTGGTCGATGCGTCGGAAGGGGAGATCGCAGGAATCGAGGGGGTGGGCCCGACCATCGCCCGTTCGGTGCGCGACTGGGCCGAGGACCCGGAGAACCGGGCACTGGCTGAGAAACTGGAACGGAACGGTGTCCGGGTGGCCGATCCGGCTCCCGAAGGCGAGCACGCCGGGCTGCTCGAGGGCGTCACCGTGGTGATCACCGGGACGCTCGAGGGGATGAGTCGGGAGAGGGCGCAGCTGGCTGTAGAGGAGCGGGGGGGCAAGGTGACATCAAGCGTCTCCAAGAAGACGACGGCGCTCATCTCGGGCGAGAACCCCGGCTCGAAGCTTGCCAAGGCGGAGCAGTTGGGTGTCCCCGTTATCGACGAGGCGCGGTTCGAACTGATGCTGGAGAGGGGCCCGGCGGCGCTCGAAGGGTGATGTCGTCGGCGGTCTCGCGATGGCGACTCACGTCACCCGGAAGCTCCATTCGTACTCACCGGGGTCGGGGAGTCCGCTGACCGTGTCCCAGCGCACCACGACGGTGTGCTCCCCGGGCGCCCACTCCTGGAGGACGGTGCTGGTCGGGGACGGCCGCCACCGGTAGGTCCCCGTGGCGTCGATGGCTTCGGGGCCGAGGAACTCGTTGTCGGGGATCCGGAACCCGTCAACGTAGATCTCGGCGTGGTACCCGGTGGGGAGGTCTACCTCGAGCACTGCCTGGGGCAACACACGCTCATCGGGGATCGGCGCGATCCGTTCCAGCGCCGCCGGCCGATCGGGTGCGTCGCCCTCCGGCGACCCGAATGCGACGGCGAGCACCACCACGGCAACGAGGGCGAGCCCGAGCCCGCCCAAGAGGAGCCGGTAACGGGCCGGGGTCATCGTCCGAGTGTATGGCCGCAAACCCGCAACCCAGGGTTCGAACCGCGCCCCTACAACGACTCCAACCCACAGTTCGACCGGTGGCGCGGCGACCCTCGAACCGCGCCCCTACAACGACTCCAACCCACAGTTCGACCGGTGGCGCGGCAATCCTCCGCGCCTGTAGCGCATTTCCGGCCCACGGTTCGAGGCGACACCGGACAGACCACTCCGGGTCTACCCTCGCCAGCGATGAGGACCAACCCAGTTCTGGATGGTCTCGGCACCTACCCGATCGCTGTCATCCAGGAGCGAGCCAGGGCGATGCGAGCAGCGGGGGAGCCGCTGATCGACTTCTCGATCGGCGACCCGAGGGAGCCGACGCCCGAGTTCATCCGAGAGGCGCTCCGCACGGCGGTGCCCGAGGTCTCCCAGTACCCCACGACGGCGGGGCTGGCGGAACTGCGGCAAGCGGTGGCCGGCTATGTCAGCCGGCGGTTCGGAGTCGAGGTCGATCCACAGAGCCAGGTGCTTCCGGTGGCGGGGTCCAAGGAGGCGATCTTCTCGACCCCGCTGGCCTTCGTCGACCGCGGACGTGGTGACACCGTGGTGTGGGCCACCCCCGGGTATCCCATCTACGAGCGGGGTGCTCTCCTCGCCGGGGCGGAGGGTCACCACGTCCTGCTAACGGGCGACTTCGTCTTGCGCGCTTCCGACATTCCCGAGGAGATCCTGGACCGGGCGGCATTGGTCTGGACCTGCTCGCCACACAACCCGACGGGGTCGGTGACGTCGCGGGACGACCTGGCGGGACTCCACGCCGCCGCCCTGGTGTCGGGCGCGCTGCTGTGCGCCGACGAGTGCTACGCCGATCTCTACGAGGACGATCCGCCGCCGTCGGTTCTCCAGGTGGCGGCACCGTCGCTGGAGGGTGTGCTCAGCTACCTCTCGCTCTCCAAGAGGTCGGGGATGACCGGATACCGCAGTGGTGTGGTCGTGGGCGACGCTGTTGCCATCGCGTTGCTCCGGGCGTTGCGCACTTCGACGGGTACCGCATCTCCGGAGTTTGTGCAGCGAGCCGCCATCGCCGCGTGGGGAGATGACGACCACGTAACCATCCGGCGGGAGACCTTCGCTCGGAAGAGGTCGGTGCTGCGCAAGGCGTTCGAGGCGCTGGGTATCGAAGTGGCTGCCTCCAGGGCCGGGCTGTATTGCTGGGTCCGCGTGGAAGATGACCTCGCAGCCGCCGAGCGGCTGCTTGCTCACGGCGTGGTGGTGTCACCCGGGCGAGCGTTTGGGCCGGGAGGCGAGGGGTTTCTGCGGCTTGCCCTCGTCCCCACTGTCGAGGAGTGCGAGCAGGCGGTCGAGGTGCTGGAACGGGCGCTCGGATGATCGATTCGGACATCGAGTTGATCGACGCCGCTTACACCGACCTCGACCGGCTGGAAGACGCCGCCTCGGCTGTGGAGGACGCCATCGCCGCCCTCGACGCAGGCGAGATCCGGGTGGCCGAGAAGACCAGCGCCGGATGGGTGGTCAACGAATGGGTTAAACGTGCCATTCTCCTCTACTTCAGAATGCGCCCCATGGAAGCGGTCGAGGTCGGGCCCTTCGAGTGGCACGACCGGATCCCGACCAAGACGAACCTGGCCGCTGCCGGGGTCCGTGTGGTCCCGCCGGGGATGGTCAGGTATGGGGCGTTCTGCGAGCCGGGGGTGGTGGTGATGCCCGGCTTCGTCAACATCGGCGCCCGGGTTGGGACCGGGACCATGGTCGACACCTGGGCCACCGTGGGTTCGTGCGCCCAGATCGGACGCGGGGTGCACCTCTCGGGAGGGGTAGGCATCGGTGGTGTCCTCGAGCCGCCATCTGCCCGGCCCGTGGTCGTCGAGGATGGTGCGTTCATAGGCAGCCGCTGCATCTTGGTGGAAGGAGTGCTGGTGGAGGAGGGGGCTGT
>DATADW010000389.1:0-7337 GCA_036258335.1 Acidimicrobiia bacterium | reverse complement strand
GGGGGCGGGAAGCCGCTGAAAACCCCAAGTACTACCCGGGGGTTCCTGAACCCCCCGCGGACTGAACCCCCGCGGATGTGGAACTGACGGACATTGCTTACATCTCGGGCTCTCCGGATCAGGTGAGGAGAGCGATGACCGAAGAGAACAACAGCGGCTGGTGAATCACCGCCTGGCGGTGCTCCGCCACGCCGAGGAGGTGACCGGCAACGTGGCCCACACCTGCCGCTACTTCGGGATCAGCCGGCCGACCTTCTACACCTGGCTGCGCCGCTACCAGGAGAAGGGCGCCGAGGGGTTGCGGGACCGGTCGAGCCGTCCCCATCACTGCCCCAACGCCACCTCGGCCGAGGTGGTGGGCAAGATCATCTACCTCCGCCAGAACTACCACTTCGGGCCGGAGAAGATCGCCATGTACCTGCAGCGGTACCACGACATCACCATCTCCAAGTCCGGGGTGTGGGCGCACCCTGGCTCGTCTTGAGCTCAACCGCCTCCCCAGTTCTCAGGTCTTCACCGGGTGGCGGAGAACCGTCTTCAGGTTCTCCGGCTTGGAGCGGGTGGGATCCCCGATGTAGATCTCGTGATGACGACCATGAAACTCATAGCCGTGCTCCTCGGCGAACGAGTCCATCTTGTCCAGAGTGCCAGGCTCATCGGCGTATGGGCCGATGTGCATGATCTGGACTGATAGGCCCTCGCGCCAACGCTCGAGACGAATGCGATCCAACGCCGGATTGGGTCGCTTGGCTCCGCTGTCTGCTACCGCCTGCTCGAACATCGCCGACGTAACCTGATCCGGCTGCATCATGAGAAGCGTGTACAGCGAAGGCTCCCGCCAGTCGAAATCGAACTTGGCACTGGATTCTGTGGACCAGAGGCCCTCGACCGCCATAACGGTGAAGTCGATCGGATCTTCGGGCCGTAGTTTCAACATGAACTTGAGGCCGTAGCCCACGCCGTACACGGCCGCCATCGCCTCACGAAAAGCCTCCGAGTCACCAGGACGGACGCCGGCTTCAACCCTCCCGTCCAACGCGATGAAGAGAAACTCCGGTACATCGACCAAGCCCGCTTCCTTGGCCGAAGGCAGATAGAACTCCTTGTACTGCTTGCGGAGGTCCAGCTTGGGGATCTTGCTCTTGGACTGTGCCATGGGTAGGGCTGAGTTTCCTGGGTTCAGATAATGATGACGACTTTGCCTCGGGCGTGCCCTTCTCCGACGTACCCTGGCGTCGGATCAGGGAGATACCGAAGCCGGCCAAGGACGTGACGGTGGAGGCCCGGGCGAGGTCCCGGACAACCCGATCGGAGGCGGAATGGCCTCACGAAGGGTTCGCGGGGCCGCGTCGGCAACCACGTGCCCCGGTGCTCGGGGCACTCGGCATTGCCGAGGTCGAGCACAACGCCCGAGGCAGCCGGATGCGGGCCATATAGTCATCAGCCACGAAGGTCCCGTCTCTGGAAGAGCGGGACCGATATTGCCACCAGGACGAGGAAGATTGCGGCGAGGATGGCGGCATCGCCCCAGGCCATGCCATTGGTGAGCGGATCGCTGCCTAGATAGAGATCGAAGGGCGACAGCCGCGCCCATGGCTCGAAGGCCTCGGAGATAGGGAAGAACGAGAACACGAAGTACGAGACCAGCGCGACTCCGGTCGCAACCCAACTCGCAAGACGTGACCGCCCTGTCGCCGCACCGACCGCCAGCGCCAGTCCTCCGAACAGCAATCCCATCAGCGTCATCAGAGCAGAGGTGCCGGCGAGGCCCGTAGCCGTGACTTCGGTACCCGCCAGCAACGTCCCGACCCAGGTGCCGAGGAACGTCGCCATCCCGACCGCGACCGCGTACACGACCATCGCGATCGTCTTCTCGACGATGAGGTGGGCTCTGGTTATCGGGTTCCCGAGCAGGAAGCCCATGGTGTTGCCCTCTTCCTCGCCCGCCAGGGCCTTGGCCCCCATGACGATCGTCACCACCAGGATCGCAATGGGACCGGTGATCGAGAAGATCTCGGCCTGCAGATAGCCGGCCGCCGTCGCCATGTTGGCGCCACCGACCATGGCGATCAGGGCATCGGGGAAGGACTCGACCAGCTCGATGAACTCATCGGGGATGAGCCCGTAGAAGATGGGCATGAGCAGGCCCAGGTAGAACATGATCGATCCCGTGATCACAAGGAGCCCCTGAAACTCCGAGGCCGTCTTCACCGAGATCCGGGACACCCGGGCTGAGCCGGAGATCCTCTCCATCATCTTCCGTGTCCGCGGGCTCTCGCGAAGCCGGTCGAAGACGGTGCGATCCGTGCTCATCTCCTTGAGGTCGCGACGGATGACGCCCGAGAAGGCGCCGACGAAGAAAGCCGCAGCCAGCCCGCCCATGACTGCGATGTGGCCCCAGTCGGTGCCGTTGACCACCGGGTTGCCCGCGGTGAAGTAGTACCAGGGGAAGATCCGAGCCCAGTCGGCGAGGTTCTCGGTGAGCGGGAGGAGCGAGGCGCCGAGATACCCAACCAGCATCACCGCGACAGCGACACCCGAACCGAGGCTGCGGTTGCCCGTCCAGGTGGCGATTCCCAAAGCGAGGCACCCGTAAACGAGTGCATTGAAGAAGAGGGCCAGCATCACCGCGGTCACGTCGATGCCACTCATGTCGATGTCGAGCCACTCGGGCACCACGAGGCCGAACCCCCAGAGGATCAGGGTGCCCAGAGCCGTCAAGGCGACCAACGATGCCGCCTTGGCCACGAGCACGCCGGTTCGGCTCAGCGGGTTGCCCAGGAGGAGTCCGAGTGTCCCATCACGCTCCTCGCCGGCGATGGCGTAGGCACCCATGCTTATGGCGAGGCCGGCGAGGGTGAAAGCCCCGATGAGGTTGTACATGGCGCCGAAGGCAATCCCGGCGACGTCTCCCGTTTGCGGGATGCCCATCATCTCGAGGATCGCCGGAGGCAGGTTCTCGTAATAGAAACCGATGTCGACATCCCGATAGACGGCCATGCCGAACCAGAGCATCACTCCGATGCTGAGCGCTCCGATCAGGAAAGCGGTGCTCCGATCGCGGAGTGACTTCGTGAAGACGTTGGTGAGCATCAGACGGCCGCTCCGTCCCGGTAGTACTCAAGGAAGATCTCTTCGAGGTCGGCCTCCTGGGTGTTTACGTCGACCAGGGTGTAGTGCTGGGTGGCGGTACGCAGCAGCGCGTCCATCCTCCCGTCGAAAGACATGCTGGCGTGATGGCTGGCCACCTCGACGTCGCGCACTCCGGGCACTGCCGCGAACACTGACGCCTCGACCGGCCCGTCGAATTGGAGCTCGACTCGTCGGATCGCCTTGGATCGCAGATCGTCGACGAACTCGACGTCGACGAGATGACCGAGACGGATGATGCCGACCCGATCTGCGACGCGTTGCACCTCCGAGAGGGTGTGGCTGGAGAGGAACACGGTGCGCCCGTCCTCGGCGACCTCCCGCATCATCGTCTGGAACTCCCTCTGCATCAGCGGGTCGAGACCGGTGCTGGGCTCGTCCATGATGAGCACCTGTGGACGGTTCATGAAGGTGAGGATCAGCCCGACCTTCTGCCGGTTCCCCGATGACAGGTCTCCCACCTTCTTGGTCAGATCGGCCTGAAGCCGCTCAGCGAGTTCATCGACGTAGGTCTTGTCGACACCACCGCGCAGATTGGCGAAATAGGTGATCATGTCCCGTCCCGTCAGGTTGGGGTACATCGAGAGATCGGAGGGCAGGTAACCGACGTGGTTCCGTATCTCCACGGCGTCTACACGTGAGTCGAGCCCGAGGATCGAAGCTTTTCCCGCCGTCGGGTGGATGAGGTCGAGAATGGTGCGGATCATCGTCGTCTTGCCGGCTCCGTTGGGCCCGAGGAACCCGAAGACCTCGCCTTTCTCGACCACGAGATCCAGGTTCACGAGGGCCTCGACCTCGCCATAGTGTTTGGTGAGACCTTCGGTGAGGATCGCAGGCTCATTGTTCATTTCGACTTCTCCTTCTCCAGGAGCCGACTCAGCTCGTCGATCAGCTCGGGCCACCTCTTCATGAAGAAGACGGCCACACGGTCGAGGTCCTCGACACGGTCTGGCCGTTCGGCCGGGATGACATCGGAGGCGGCGGCTGCGAGCTCTCGAAGCTCCCGCAGCCGGACGGCCTCCAACTTCATGAGCTCGAGCCAGACGTTGGGAGGCAGCCGGTAGTAGCTGACACGGTCGCCCGGGAACGTGACCCTCTCAGCGAGGCCAACCCGCTCCAAGACCGTCGTCTGTGTCGACACCGAGCCGGAGCTCAGCTGGAGGTCCTCCATCAACTCGGCTGCTGAGCGCTGCGGGGGCTCACAGATCATGAGCCAGCCCAGGATCCTGCCAGCGCTGCGGCTGCCTACCATCTCCCACCAACGGCCGACGACCTCGATGAAGTCGTGCTGGGCCTGGGTCGGTTTCATTTGTTTCAGTATATTCTGAACGGAATGACGCGTCCAGATCAGACCCGTTCGAACAACATCCCGTGCCAGACGACACTGCTATTCGAATAGGCGCTATCGAGCCCGGCGTCGGCAATCTTTGCCTCGACAGAGGTCACCGGGTGCTGGTGGGGGTCGAAGTCGCAGCCTCGCACCGGTTGGTCAGCCATGGGCACGGCGAGCAGCTTGCGCCACGCAGGCACCCGGGCTTCGACTTCAGTCGGTTGGGGCCAACAGTGCCGAGGCGTGACGTCGCCTCGGCACTCGTCAAGCCCCGACGCCTCTGTGCCCAGCTCACGCGTAACGAATTCAGAATCCATCAGCCGGGCCGATCCCCCCTGCAGCGATCTGGTCGTTCAGCGAGTCACGAGCTGGGGTGAGTCAGCCGGTCAGAGCCAGCCGATCCGCCGGAAGTGCCATCGAAGGACGACGACGGCCACGACCATGATCACGATTGCCAGGGGATAACCGAAGAGCCAGCCCAGTTCGGGGAAGTAGCGGAAGTTCATCCCGTAGATCCCGGCGATGATGGTGGGCGCAGCGGCGATGGCGGCCCAGGCGGATACCTTCTGCACGATCACGTTCTGTCGCACCGTCACCCGGGCCAGGTTGGCGTTGAGCAGCCCATCGAGCCGGCTGGACAGTTGTGTCAGCGCCTCGGTGAGCATGCGGGCATGGTCCCCGACGTCTCGGAGGAAGGGCCGCAGGGCGTGCGGCGACGCAACGGGCTCGCCACGCTCCAGCGTGTCGAGGATGGGGAGCGCCGGGTGGACACTCCTGATCAAATGGTCGGCCCGGCGCCGGTGCAGATAGATCGCCTCGCTCTGATCGAGGTCGCCCTCGAATACGCTCTGTTCGATCCGTTCGCCATGATCGCTCAGCAGGTCGACCACGCGCTCACCATCATCGATCACAGCGTCGAGCAACGCCCACAGCGCCGCCATCGGACCGAGCGCTCCGACTTGTGAATGTTCGTCGAGGCGGGCGCGCATGGCGTGGATGATCTCCGAGGCCGAGCGGGCCACCACGATGGCGTATGTGGAACCGAGGAAGATGTCGAGTTCACCGATGTCTATGTGCATCGTGGCCTCGTCGTAGTCGACTGATTTCACGACCACGAAAAGGCAGTCGCCGTGGTCTTCCAGTTTGGGACGCTGATGGCCCTCAAGCCCATCCTCCACGGCGAGTGGAGGTAAGTCGAAGGTCGCTGCGAGTTCCGTCAGCTCTTCTGCATCCGGCTCGCTGAGGGCCAGCAACACGAAGCCCGGCCCCTGTTTGGCCAGGACGGCGGCGTCGGCGACTGTCGAGGGCTCGCTTATGCGGATCCCGGCCTGATATTGGGCGTAGTCGACGATCATGCTCGGTGACTCCCTCGTGCTCGATAGCGGGCACTCAAACGATGGATGCGTCCCGCCGTGGTTCTGGTCGCATGCGTGAGCGTTCCCATCCCCTTTCCGAGGAGCCATCCGGCTATGACATCGCTGGGGTGGTGGACTCCGGTGTAGACCCGGGAGAATCCGATCGCGGCGGCGAGGGCATTGAGTGGGATCTGCACGCTGGGATATGCCGCGCCCACGACGCGAGTGAACGCGGCGGCGGATGCGGTGTGGCCGGAGGGCATCGAGGATGACCCCGGCGCCGGGAGACGTCGCGCCGCGGGCACCTGATCGGTCGGTCGCCGTCTCCGGAAGAGGCCCTTGGCCACCAGGTTGGCGAGAAACGAGGTGATCGCGACTGCGACCAGACCCTCCACTGCGGTCCTGCGGCCCTTGTTGCCGCCGGCGAGCGACATCGCCGCGGCCAGTGCGATCCAGATCTTGGAGTGCGATGCCGCCAGCGACAATGCAGGCATGAGGCGGTCCATCGCAGGGGACTCCCACCCCGCGATCCGCTCGAACACCGCCTCGTCGAACTCGTCGAGCCGTCGCAACAGAGGCGATTTGGAGTCCACCCCGTCCGGTCGGGGCAAGGTGGGCAAGCCGCTCAGATGGATGATGGCGCGCTCGTTGAGTTGCTCGATCGAATCTTTGAGACTCCTCGGTTGGGTCTGTCTCGGGATGAGAACGCGGAGCGACTTCGGCGCGATCGCCACCTCGAGGGGGGCCTGGAACTGCCTCAGCTCTCCGTCGACGCCGACTTGGATACTGGCGGGATCGGAGTGAACTGTCAGCTTGTGAGTTTCCCACCGGGTGATAGCGGCGGGCCCGCGCTCCAGCCGCGATCGACGGTCGGCCAAGATGATTCCCAGCGTGCCGGTGTCGAGGGCGGGGCGTCTGGCGAAGTCAGGCGGTCCGATGAATCGGTAGGGGTTGTTCGAGGCGAGCAGCACCTCGATGTCCGAGACGACGCGGCCGTCGGGCAAGGTGAGGGTGATCTGGGTTTCGGGATGACTGACCGTGCCGACCGCGGCGTCGGCCATGCTTCGGGTTCGGTGGCTGCGGTATTCGGGGTCGGCTACCGCTCGGGGGTAGAGGCCGAAGGACACGTTGTTGAGGAAGACCTGCCCGGCCACGATGCCGACGTCGATCAACCTCTCAGAGCCGTCGAGGGCGGCGTCGAGCGACTGCAGGGGATGGCTGCGGTCCAGCCCGAGATCCATGGCGAAGTGGTTGCGGGTCCCCACCGGTACACACGAAAAGGGGACGTCCCGGGTCACCGCAACGGCGGCAACGATCGCCAGCGAACCGTCACCTCCAGCCATCATCAAGTGGTCGCACCCCTGGTCCACCAGGCTGCTCGCCAGGCCGGCGAGGTCGTCGTCGGGCTGCAAGGTCACCGTCTCGAGGTCCAGCCGGTGCGCGGTGTGGATCAGGTCGATGGCGACGGCGCGGCCGTTGCCGCTCTTCAGGTTCACGATCAG
>DATADW010000388.1:0-3383 GCA_036258335.1 Acidimicrobiia bacterium | reverse complement strand
GAACCACTACAACCTGCTCTACCGCGAGGAGGAGCGGGAGATGATCCCGCTCTGCCTCGACCAGGGCGTCGGTTGCATCCCGTGGAGCCCGCTGGCGCGGGGGCTGCTCGCCGGCAACCGCGAGCGAGGCGGCGCCCAGCGGACCGTCCGGTCCGGCACCGACCCGCTCGCCGACGAGCTGTACAACGACAACGACTTCGACGTCGTCGACGTGGTCCGCGCGGTCGCCGCCGAGCGCGCCCTGGCCCCGGCCCAGGTCGCGCTTGCCTGGCTGCTCGGCAAGCCCGCCGTGACCGCACCGGTCGTCGGGGCGACCAAGCTGCGCCACCTCGAGGACGCGATCGCCGCAGTCGAGGTGACCCTGAGTGAGGACGAGGTGGCCCGCCTGGAAGCGCCTTACCGCCCCCACCCGGTCCTTGGCCACCACTGACCATCCGACGAGCGCCTCGGCCCAGGCCGAGACCTCACGCAGATCGACGACCACTCGCCGCTCGACTGGCGCATCCGCACATGAACCGTCGAGAGAACCATTCCTGACCGGATTCGCAGCGGCACCCTCGGCGTCGCTGTCGGCGTGGTGCGCCCGTGCCAACCTGCTACATGCCAGCGGAGGCGCTGTTGCATCTGGTCGGTCTGCGGCATGGTGAAGTCGCGGCACAGTCTGGCCTCAGATCGCCAAGGCCAGCTCGTCGAACGCGGCCGCCAAGCGCCGAGCGACTGGCTCGTCGACCGCGAGCTCGTAGTGGCCTCGTCGTAGGTTCTGCACGAAGCCATGCCCGGCGATCACCGCCCTGGCGCTGCGGTCCTGCTTGAGCCCGCGCATCGGACGCAGCCGCGCCTTCAGCCTGCCGTGATCTGCTTCGAGACGGTTGTTGCCATACCGGTCGGTGCGATGCCAAGCCCCTGGCAGCAGCACTTCCAGCGTGGCCGCGTACACCGGCGCGAGGTCGGTGACGACCTCCACCGGCATCGTCTTCGTCTCACGGATCGCCCTCTCGAAGAACCGACGAGCGGCCGTTGCATCCCGCCGTGGGGAGACGAACACATCGATGACTTGGCCGAACTGGTCGATCGCTCGATACACATACCGCCAGCGGCCGGCGACCTTCACGTAGGTCTCATCTACCCACCAGCGGTGTCCCACGGCATGCCGGCAGGGCCGGGCGGCCTCGGCCAGCAGGGGCGTGAACCGCTGCACCCACCGATAGACGGTGACGTGGTCGACCTCGATCCCGCGCTCGGCGAGCAGTTCCTCGACATCGCGATAGGACAGGCCGAAGCGCAGGTACCAGCGGACCGCTAGCACAATCACATCGACCGGGAAGCGGAAGCCGGCGAAGGCGGAGCGCGGCGGGGTCGACCGGTGGGAGCGGTGAGCGGTTCTCATGCCCGAGTCTCACCGCCCCGACGGCCCTACGGGGCACGCAACAGAGCCGTCACGAGAGGACGAACGGGTTGCCCCAGCAGTGGTCGAGTTAGGATCCGCCGAACAACCAGGCGCAAGCGGGAGAACGGTCCCATCGGAAGGGGAGCCAATGTCATCTACTTCCAGGAATTTCGCGGCGATCCTGCTGCTGTTGCTGGTCGCCGTGGAATTCGGCGGCGGCTCGCTGCTGACCATGTTGACCCGCCGTATCCCCGGCTACCTCGACAACCCCCTGCGGCAGAACATGTGGCGGGCCGGCCACGCCCACCCCGGGGTGTGGATCGTGCTGGCGCTGGTCGCCATGCTGTATGTCGACCAGACTCCGCTGTCCGGGGGCCTGAAGTCGCTGGTTCGGGTGACGCTGCTGGTGGCGCCGATCCTGGTGTCGCTCGGCTTTTTCCTGTCGGTGCTCTCACCCAAGGCCGAGCGGCCCAATGGACTCATCAACTTGATCTATCTGGCTGCGCTGTTGCTGGCGATCGGGGTGGTGACTCTGGGCATCGGCCTGTTCCAAGCGTGATCCTGAGCGCTCCAGCACCAGCTTCCACCTGTCGCGGTTCGGGCCTGTCTGCGCCTTCCGGACCCTGATCCCTAATGGGCTCAGCCCTCCGAGGGCGTCAGCGACGAGCAGGCGTGGCGAGGCGGCTGTTGAGTGGGCACTGTTGCATTGAGCGATCACCCTATGCGACTGCCTCCACTTCGCCGCTCAAAGACGACAGATCATGGGCACGGTCGAGTGGTTCGACCCTTTCTTGGCACCCTTCCATGAAGGAGAGCCTCCACTTTGCTGGGCTTCGCCAGCACATTTCGGCTCAATGCAACAGTGCCCCTGCCAGTCCAGGTTCGCAGGCGGCCGGGTCTGATCAGACGAATACGCCCCTCGACGCGGATTCCCCTCGGGGCGTGCGGCAATTCCCCTGATCGTCATCTGCCAGTGTGCGGTGGCGCGGCGGGGAGTTGCACCGTGACGCAGAGCCCGCCAGCGGGGCGGGGGGTGAGGGTGAGGGTTCCGTCGTGGGCTTGGGTGATGCTGTTGACGATGGCCAGGCCGAGGCCGACACCTGGGTGGTCGGTGCGGATGCGTTCGGTGCCGCGCTGAAACGGCTCGACCAGCGTGGCGACCAATTGTGGGGTGAGCTTCTCGCCGGTGTTCTCGACGGTGAGCACCACAGCCTTGGGGTGGACGCTGGTCGCGACCCACACGGTGCCCTGTTCAGGCAGGTTGTGGACGATCGCGTTGTGCACGAGGTTCGTTGTCATCTGCAGCAGGAGCGCGTGCGATCCGATGGTCGGGGTCATGTCGCCGGCGGTCTCGATGGTGACGCCCTGCTTCTCTGCGAGGGGGAGGAGCGTCTCGGTGGCTTCTTCCGCGATGAGGGACAGGTCGAGACACTCTCGGGTGAAGGACCGCTGGTCGGCCCGGCTGAGCAGGAGCAATGCTTCGGTGAGGTCGATCGCTCGGGTGTTGACGGCGCGGAGGCGGTCGACGAGCTCGCCGCTGTCGCGGTTCGGATCGTTGCGGGCCGCGTCGAGCAGTGTCTGGGTGATCGCCAGCGGGGTGCGCAGTTCATGGGAGGCGTTGGCTGCGAACCTCTGCTGTTCGGCGACGTGTGCTTCGAGCCGCGCGAGCATGGCGTCGAAGGCGTCGGCGAGTTCACGGAACTCATCTCTGCGGCCCGGTAGCCGGATTCGGTGGGAGAGCGACCCGTTCGCGGCCAGGCGGGTGGCGTCGGTGATGCGAGTCAGGGGGGCGAGCATCCGGCCGGCGAGCATCCACCCTCCCAGCAGACCGAACACCAGCAGAAACGCCAGCACTGCGGCTGCCGCTGGGCCGAAGACGCGTGGGCCGAAGTTGTGTGGGTCGAAGGCGCGCAGGATGTCGGAGAGGTTGGGAAACAATCCCGCGGCGCCGCCGGGTACGCCTCGCAGCAGGAACACCCACACGGCGGCGAGCAGC
>DATADW010000387.1:0-1514 GCA_036258335.1 Acidimicrobiia bacterium | reverse complement strand
TGTACTCCGCCTCGACCACACTGGTCCCGGTGCCACCCGAGGCCAGGTCGTCGGGGTCGGGGCGGAAGATGTAGCCGACCCGCTGCACCTGGTCGTTCGGCTCTCCGACAAAGGTCTCGTTGGGGGCGAGACCGTTGAAGTCCACATCCTCGAGGCTCTTCGCTGCAGCGAGGACCCCGGCGCGGGTCATGTCACCGTTCTCGTAGGCACGGAGCAGCGCCTGGTAGAGGATCTGCGCCTCGACAAACCCCTCGCCGTAGTAGTCGTTGGGCGGGGCATCTGGCCGCAACTCGCCGACCAGGTCCATCACCTCCTGGATGCCGGCGCTCTCCCCACCCCACGGCTCAACGTAGACGCCACCGATCCAGTCGCGGGCGATGGCGTCCTTGATCGGCGAATCGGGGGCGATGAACCCGGGGTTCCAGTTTGGCCCGTTCCCGGTCCACACCGCCTCGAAGTTGCTCGCCAGAGCGGCGCCGTAGATCGAGGACAGCGTCCCCGGCGTGGTGGTCATGAAAACTACATCGGGGTCGGCGGCGACGATCTCGCCGGCGATGGGGGTCACGTCGGCGCCCGGCGTCGGGTCGATCATCCCCGAGCCGTCGTAGACGATCTCGAGCCCGAGTGCCTCGACCGCAAGCTTGGCCCCGGCCATCCCGTCCAACCCATAGTCACCCGGGACCGATGCAAGGGCGACAGTTGCCGGAGGCTCCTCGGCGGCTCCGGCGACGTACCCGAGCAGGTTCATCGACTCGATGCAGTACGGGCTCCCGTGGTGGAGGATGTTGGCGTTTATGTTGGGGTCGGTCCAGCCCGAGTACCAGGTGAGCGGTACGGCCAGCATCCCGTCGGCTTCGAGATCGCCACGGATGGCCATGGTGTGGGGTGACCCGGTGGAGTGACCCAGCGCCACCACCTGGTCCTTGATCTCCTGGTAAAGCTGGGGATGAAGCTCGAGGTCGTACTGGGTGTCGCGCACCTCCAATTCGACGGTCAGCCCGTTGATCCCTCCGCTGCGATTGACGTTCTCCCAGAACACCTCGTGGCCGGTGACTATCGAAGTCACCAGCGGGCCGAACGGGCCGGTGAGGTCGGAGAGGAGACCCACCGAGATGGTTCCTGCCTCCAGGTCAACCCCGAAGTCGGTGGTGATGTCGCCCGCAGCCGAAGCGGTGGTCTCGGATGCGGTGGTGGTGTCCGCCGCCGCCGTGGTGTCCGCCGCCGCCGTGGTGTCCGCCGCCGCGGTGGTGTCGGCTCCTCCGGTCGTGGTCGCGGTGGTAGTGCCCCCGCCGCAGGCGGCGACCACAAGGGCGATCACCGCCGCCAGTGCCCAGGTCGTCGAACGTCTCCTCTGCATCGCTCCTCCTCCGTCCTCTCAGTCCCTGCCGTCCCGATGGACGATGCCAAACCCTACGTCAATAGGTGAATGGCCAGCCTTTCCAGTAGTTCCTGATCCTGATCCATATCCCGTACAGCCCGAGCGGCTCGAAGATGAGGAACCCGATGATCAACAG
>DATADW010000386.1:0-7698 GCA_036258335.1 Acidimicrobiia bacterium | reverse complement strand
CGCCTTCCACGTCCGCAGCGGGGAGAAACGCAAGGGGTTCGCTTGGGTATGGCTGGAGCGGGTCGAGCCGAAGAAACCACGTGTCCCCCGCCCCGACGTGCTCGCCGTCCGGGTCGCCGACCAATCGGAGAAGGAGCTTCTGCTAGCCGCGTCATCCGACAAGTTCTTCACCGAGCCCCACTACAACGGCTTCCCGGCGGTCCTCGTCAGATTGGACGCCATAGAAGTGGACGAGCTCGAGGAGCTCATCGTCGACGCATGGCGCTGTCAGGCGCCCAAGGCGCTCATCAAGGCGTACGACGGCCGCTGACAAGGGGGGTCGCTCGGTATGGTCAGCCTCCCCCCCAATTGGAGGTGATCAACCGATGACAGATCAACCCGAAATGAGGATGGTCACCCTCCGGCCGGTGCCGACCGTCTGCGTCCGCCGGCGCGCTCCGACCGACACCCTGTCCAGCCTCTTCGACAGCCATCTGCCGGCGGTAATGCAGCGGATCCAGGCCTCGGGAGTGCCACCCGTCGGACCGCCTTTCGCCCGCTATCACGAGTTCGGGGATGAGGAGGTCGACGTCGAGATCGGATTCCCTGTCGGCGCCCCGCTTCCCGACGTGCCTCAGTTGGCGGAGGTCGCACCGGGCGAGATCGGTGCCGGTGAGTTGCCTGGTGGCGAGACTGCGCTGGCGGTCCACCGGGGGAGCTATGACGGTTTGCCGCAGGCATACGACCGGCTGCACTCGTGGATCCACGACCAGGGACGTGAGGATGGTCCCGGTCCCTGGGAGTCCTACGTGGACGATCCGAGTTCGGTCGATGTTGAAAATCTCCGAACCGAGGTGTACTGGCCGCTCTCCTAGACGGCAGGCGGCAGACGGAAGACGGCAGACGGCAGCCAATCCAAGCTTCTGCCAATTGCGGCGCCGGGTCAGAGAGCTCTAGGCGGAGACGCCCGTGCCGAGTCGCCGTCGGTAACGTCCGGTGATGCCGTTTCGCGGGTCTGTGCCCTTCACCGAGCGGTGGGAGAACTTCGACCTGGCCATCAACGGGGGGGTGGCCACTGTCACCTTCGCCCGTCCCGAAAAGCTCAACGCCCTCACCTTCGAGGTGTACGCCGACCTGCGCGACCTGCTCGCCGAACTGCCTCACCGCGGTGACGTCTCGGTGCTGGTCATCACCGGGACCGGCCGAGGGTTCAGCTCGGGGGGCGACGTCGAGGCCATCATCGGCCAGCTTCAGGGAGCTGATCGCCGCCAGCTACTCGAGTTCACTCGAATGACCGGCTCAGTGGTGCAGGGCCTGCGAGAGCTCCCGCTGCCTGTGGTCGCCGCGGTCAACGGTGTCGCCGCCGGTGCCGGAGCGATCATCGCCCTCGCCGCCGACATCAGGGTCTTGGCCAAATCGGCCCGGTTTCACTTCCTCTTCACCAAGGTGGGGCTGGCCGGCGCCGACATGGGGTCGGCCTACCTTCTCCCCCGGCTGGTCGGACTCGGTCGGGCCACCGAACTGCTGCTGTTGGGCGAGCCGGTCGACTCGTCCACCGCCCTGACATACGGCCTGGCGAACCGGGTCGTCGACGACGAGAGCTTGGCCACGGAGGCTGCGGAACTCGCCACGCGGCTGGCGTCGGGACCGACCCTGGCCCATGCCACCACAAAATTGCTGCTCACCCGGGAACTCGACATGAGCCTCAACGGCGCCCTCGAGCTAGAGGCCTTCGCCCAAGCCTTCCTCATGTCGAGCGACGACCACGCCGAGTTCTTCCGCGCCTTCACCGCCAAGAGGGAGCCAGAGTGGACCGGGCGGTGAATACCCCCCATCTGATGCTCAACCCGAGCACACTGCCGACGCCCTCGGGTTACACCCATGCGGTCGTGACCAGTCCTGGACGGCTGGTGTTCCTCGCGGGACAGACGGGCCACCGAACCGATGGCTCGATCGACGAAGCCCTCGTGGAGCAGTTCGAGCAGGCGGCGACCAACGTCGCCATTGCACTCGAGGCAGCCGAGGCGGCCCCGCAGCACATCGTCACGATGCAGATCTTCGTAACCGACCTCGCCGGGTACCGGGATGCGTTGGGTGAGGTGGGTGAGGCCTACCGACGTGTGCTGGGCCGCCATTACCCGGCTACCTCGCTCTTCGAGGTCAGTTCGCTGTTCGACCCCTCGGCCCTGGTCGAACTGGTCTGCACCGCGGTGGTGCCTGAGTGAGTGCCATCGAAATCAAGCCGGTGACCGCGGACAATTGGGACCTTCTCGAAGCTTTGTTTGCGGCACATGGGACGGTGCGCGGTTGCTGGTGCATGTACTTCAGGCTGACCAGCCGTGAGTTCGGCGATGGCTGGGGCGACGGCAACCGCGATGAGATGTGCCGGTTGGTCTGCGATGAGGGCGTCGTCCCTGGATTGATCGCGATCGAGGACGAGGAGGCTGTGGGATGGGTCTCGGTCGCGCCGCGTGAGGAGTTCGGCAGGGTCCAGCGCTCCCGTGTCACCAAGCCGGTCGACGACGAGCCCGCTTGGTCGATCGTCTGTTTCTACGTCAAACCGGGGGCCCGCCGCGGCGGGCTCACGCGGGCGCTGGTCGACGCCGCAGTCGAGTACGCGGTTGACAACGGCGCCCGGCTGGTCGAGGCGTATCCGTACGACACCGACGAGGCGCGGAGGAGCGGAATCGAGATCTACTACGGCGTCGCATCGACCTTCCGCCAGGCCGGTTTCGAGGAAGTGGAGCGAAGGTCGCCCCACCGTCCGATCATGAGACTCCGCCCCCAGGGAGGCTGAGCACCGTCACCATTGTTAGCGTCGGTGCACCGATGGAAGGGAGCGGGACCGTGGCTGAGCGCACCAAGTACATCCTCGACGAGTCGGAGATGCCCACCACCTGGTACAACGTGGTGCCCGATCTCCCCCAGCCGCCACCGCCACCACTCCACCCCGGCACCCAGCAGCCCCTCGGTCCCGACGACCTCGCTCCCCTGTTCCCCATGGCCCTCATCGGTCAGGAGGTCTCCGGGGAGCGCTACATCGACATCCCGGGTGCGGTGCTCGACGTCTACACGATGTGGCGTCCGACACCGCTCTACCGGGCGCACCGGCTGGAGAAGGCACTCGAAACCCCGGCGCGTATGTACTTCAAGTATGAGGGTGTCAGCCCGGCAGGGTCGCACAAGCCGAACACCGCGGTGCCCCAGGCGTACTACAACGCAGAGGAGGGGATCGAGCGGATCACCACCGAGACGGGTGCCGGGCAGTGGGGCAGCGCCCTCGCTCTCGCCTGCAGCATCTTCGGGCTGGGTTGCGAGGTATGGCAGGTGCGCGCTTCGTTCGACCAGAAGCCATACCGGAGGGTGATGATGGAAACGTGGGGGGCCACGGTCCACCCCAGCCCTTCTGAGCTGACCGGGGCGGGACGCAAGATCCTGGCAGACAACCCCGACAGCCCGGGGAGCCTCGGCATCGCCATCTCGGAGGCGGTCGAGGCGGCGGTGAGCGATCCAGCCACGCATTACGCGCTGGGGAGCGTGCTCAGCCACGTGCTGATGCACCAGACAGTCATCGGGGAAGAGGCACTCGCCCAACTCGTCTCGATGGGTGAGACTCCCGACCTGCTGGTGGGCTGCACCGGCGGCGGATCCAACTTCGCCGGTCTGTCCTTTCCCTTCCTGCGCGAGAAGCTCGCCGGGAAGATGGACCCGGTCATCCGCTGCGTCGAGCCCGCGGCCTGTCCCAGCTTCACCAAGGGCGTCTACCGCTATGACTTCGGGGACACCATCGGGATGACACCGCTACTCAAGATGCACACCCTTGGCCACGACTTCGTCCCCGAGAGCATTCACGCCGGGGGCCTCCGCTACCACGGGATGTCACCGCTGCTCTCCCACATCTACGAGTTGGGCCTGATAGAGGCCGAGGCGATTGGGCAGGTGGAGTGCTTCGAGCGTGGGGTGGAGTTCGCCCGTGCCGAGGGGATAATCCCCGCACCCGAGCCGACTCACGCCATCGCATCGGCGGCGCGTGAGGCGCTCCGGGCAAGGGAGACCGGCGAGGAGAAGGTGATCCTCACCGCGCTGTGCGGCCACGGCCACTTCGACATGGCCGCCTACGACGACTTCCTCCACGGCCGGCTCAAGGACTTCGAATACCCCGAAGAGAAGGTCCACGAGGCGATGGAGCGGATCCCCGAAGTCGCCGGCGTCTGAGGAGGGCTTAATGACTGAGGTGTTGCTGTTCCACCATGCCCATGGTCTCACGACCGGTGTCGAGCACTTCGCCGACGATCTACGACGGGCGGGGCACGTCGTGCACATCCCCGACCTGTACGACGGGAATACTTTCGACAGCCTCGATGATGGCATCGCCTACGCCGCCAAGGTCGGCTTTGACGAGGTCATGGACCGCGGGTTGCGCGCCGCCGACGGGCTCACCGCCGAACTGGTCTACGCCGGCTTCTCACTCGGCGTGATGCCCGCGCAGAATCTGGCGCAGACCCGGCCGGGTGCCCGGGGGGCGTTGTTCTTCCACGCCTGCCTGCCGGTGGAGGAGTTCGGTAGTTGGTCCGACGACGTGGCGGTGCAGATCCACGGCATGGACGCCGACTCGTTCTTTGTCGAGGAAGGCGACCTCGACGCCGCCCGAGTGCTGGTCGATTCGGCCCCCAACGCCGAGCTGTTTCTGTATCCGGGCGACCAGCACTTGTTCACCGACCGAAGCCTGCCCTCATTCGACGAGCAAGCCACCGCCCTGCTCACCGAACGCGTGCTGGGGTTTCTCGCCAGCCGCTGAGAGGGTCTCTCACGTGGGTTTGGCGGGGGCAAGGCACCGGCCGGAGGCTGGGCCCGTCCCCGACGCTGCCCTGGCGGCCCGCCTTGGCGATGATCCTGTTGCAGAGCCCGACGCACTGGCTGCAGATGTAAACGCCGGGGCCGGCCACCAGCCGTTTGACCTCACCTTGCCCCTTCCCGCAGAAGGAGCAGCGGCACGAACCATCGGCGCCCCGTGTGATATCACGCCGTCGTCTCATGTGATGAGCCTACCCAGCAGATACCCCACCCTCAGGAAGCACCGATGGCGTCCTGGGAACGGTTCACTCCTCGAAGCGGAACCTCATGGTGGCGGCGACCTCGGGGGGGAGCATCGGGCGGGCGGAGCGGGGGATGAGGAACGTGGCCAGGTTGAACAGATCGGTGAAGACCCTGCTCTTCTCTGCAGAGCGAGACAGGTAGGCGAACCCAGCCGAGCCACCGGTGCCGACACGTCGGCCGATCATCCGTAGAGCCATCAGGGCGTGGCGGTGGCGCCACGTGGTGAATCCCTCGTCGATGTCCATTAGCAACGTGAGCACCCGGTTGCCGTCGTGGAGTGCCGGCTGGTCGCGGTAGAGGGTGATGAAGAGCGCCGCCTGAAACGCCCGGTAAGAGAAGCGCCGCTCTCCTGACGCCACCAGCGCCTTGTGCTTGGCCTCGTCGAAGACCGCCTCGTTGTGGGCATATGTCTGCTCGAAGCCGGCAAGCTGCTCGGCCCGCTCCTCCTCGGTCAGGTTGGGGTTTTGCTCCACCACGGCCCGGTCGTGGTCGAGCATCCCGAGCACCGCCTTGCGGTAGGCCTCCCAGAAATCGAAGTCGCCCAATTCGAGGAAGGGTGTGCGCTCCAACCAGGCCTCGACCAGGTCGTGCAGCGACGGCTCATGCTCGGCTCGCTCCACCACCAACCTGTCGTCTTCGTCGAACCGAGCGGTGTAGGCGGCCCCGGCCAAACGAAGCCGGTCGCCGACTCGCACCCCCAACTTGTTCTCGACCATCCTGAATTGGACGCTCTGAAAGCCCGACGCCGGGAAGAGGTGGTCCCGGAAATCGAGGAAATCGAGCGGCGTCATCGTCTCTAGCACCGATATCTGTTGGAGCAGGACCTTTTGGATCTCGGTGATGCGATGGAGCAGAGCGACGACCCGCCCCATGTCCGATTCGTCCACCCGGTCGCGGGAGAAGATGGCACGCACCTCGTCTAGCTCCCACAAGATCTGCTTGAACCAAAGCTCGTATGCCTGGTGGACGATGATGAAGAGCATTTCGTCGTGCACCGCTGCCCCGTCACGAGCGCTCTCCAGCCGCTGAGCGCTCAGCAGCGCATCGAGCTGCAGATAGTCGCCGTAATAGAGGGGCTCGTCCACCACCTGTCCAAGACTAGGACTCGGCCAGCCCGCAACCGCCCGGCGTTGCGGAGGTCGATGCTCGTGAACCGTGGGCTCGAAACGTGCCACCGCAACCGATCGAACCCGGGGTTCGAGGAGTGCCACCGCAACCGATCGAACCCGGGGTTTGAGGTCCGGGCCCGGCTACACCCTCCTGGCAACGTCACGGCGCGGTACCGTCGATGCTCGATGTCGGGGCCGACACTCAACATTGCCGATGCTCTCCTGTTCGACCGCATTCACGAGGGCAACGGGGAGCGGGTGGCGATCCGTCTCGACGACAGGACTCTCTTGTACCGCGAGGTGGCCGGTATCGCCGCTGGGTTCGCGACACGGCTCGTCGAGCGGGACGTTCAGCCAGAGCAGCGGGTCCTGATCGGGCTTCCCGACGGTCCCGAGTTCGTCGGAGCCCTATTCGGGACGCTGGCAGTAGGAGCCGTGGCGGTGATGATCGGGCCCGAGATGCGACCCGAGCATCTGGCCGCCGTGGCCACGGCAAGCCGGTCACCGCTGGCGATCACAAATGATGCGGAGAGATTTGCGGCGGCCGGCGCTCTCCAGGTCATGGCTGCAGGCGACCACGTCGGCGGCGACCCGGAGCGTTTCGAGCCGTATCCGACCCACCGCGACGACCCGGCGATATGGCTGTTCTCCGGCGGGACGACCGGCGTTCCAAAGATCGTGGTGCAGACCCACCGCTCCTTTCTCAACACAACCGAGCGCTATGCCAAAGCGACACTTGGCTACGGGCCCGACGACATCACGCTCTCGGTCCCCAAGCTGTACTTCGGGTACGCCACCGGCTCCAACCTGTTCTTCCCCTTCTCGGTGGGCGCTAGCGCCGTCCTCTTCGCCGAGCGACCCACCCCCGAGGTGTTGTTCGAGAAGGTCGAACGGCACCGACCCACCATCCTGGTGAACGTTCCCTCGATGGTGGCGGCGATGGTGGCCCACCCCGAGGCCACCTCCCAGGACTTCTCGTCGCTCCGCTTCGCCACCTCGGCGGGTGAGGCTCTGCCCGTCGAGCTCCATCGCCAGTGGGATGACACCTTCGGGATAGAGCTGCTCGACGGGCTAGGAACCGCCGAGATGTGGCACATATTCGTGACTAACCGACCCGGTGAGGTGCGACGCGGAACGGTGGGACGCGTGGTGCCCGGATTCGATGTCCGAATCTGCAACGAGGACGGCGACGAGGTGCCCGAAGGGGAGGTTGGCCGACTTTGGGTCCGAGGAGATTCGCGGGCGTGGGGGTACTGGCAGGACATCGACCGGACAGCCGAGGCCTTCCGCGGTGAGTGGTTTGTCGGAGGAGATCTCGCCTCGCGCGACAGTGACGGTTTCGTCACCCACCGCGGCCGGGCCGACGACGCGGTCAAGGTCAAGGGGAAGTGGCTCCGACCCCAGGAAGTAGAGGGCGCATTGCTCACCCACCCCGCGGTCCGGGAGTGCGCCGTGATCGCCGTCGACAACCAGGTCGGACTGCTCGAACCGGTCGCCTTCGTGGTGGCTGATG
>DATADW010000385.1:0-2329 GCA_036258335.1 Acidimicrobiia bacterium | reverse complement strand
TCCATGGACCGGGCCTCACGAGCGATTTGGGTTCGACCGACCCATGTGACGCCAGCCGGTGAGGAACCAGTGCGCGACGACTCAGCGCTCAGCCGGCTCCACCCAGCGGAGGGCGGCGAAGCTGACGCGCACGGTGGCGGGGAGCCGGACCGCCACCAAGACCACGCTGCTGCAGTTGGGGCAGCGCATGACGTTGCCCGGGGCGCGGGTGTAAGCCATGAGGGCGCCCATCGCATTGACGGCTCCGCAGACGTTGCAGCAGCCCCGGGCGTCGGTCATCTCCCGCCCGAAGGCGTCGATCAGCAAACCGCCAAGGGCGTTGCCGTCGAGATGGTCGTCGTTGGACATCAGGCACCTCCTGTGGGGCCGAAGCGTTCGGTCTTGACGGTGCCCGGCTCGTGGCCGAGGCCGACAAGTGCGGTGGCGACCGATTCGACCAGTCCGGTCGGGCCGCACACGAAGCACAGGGCCCGTTCCGCGGGCTGCCAGGCAACCTCGCTCAGCATCTCCATGTCGACCCGGCGTGCGTAGCCGTCCCAATCCGGCGGTTGGGATCGGGTCAGGGTGTGCGTCACCGCGACACCTGCCACGTCCGCCAGCGACTTCAGCTCGTTCCGGTAGATCACCTCGTCCCACCTCCGCGACGAGAGGAGCAGCCGCACCGGCACGTCGCTGCCGGAGCCAACACGCGAACGGATCATCGCCATGAGTGGCACCACACCGCTTCCTCCCGCCACCAGCAGCAGTGGACCGCCCAGCCCGGGCTCCCACACGAAATACCCGCCGATCGGTCCCCGCAGCTCGAACCGGTCTCCCGGTCGGAGCTCGTCGACCAGGTAGGGGGACACCTCCCCGTCGGCGATGCGCTCCACCGTGACGGTGATGCGCTCGCCGTCCTCCGGGGTGGCGATCGAATAGCTGCGCTGCGCCTGGTAGCCGTCGTCGGCAGTCAGCCGGATGTCGACGTGCTGTCCGGGGAGGTGGTTCGTCCAGCCGGGGCAGTAGAGGACAATGCTCCGTACCGAGGCCGTCTCGTCGACGAGATCGACCACCTCGGCGGTCAGCCAGTTCAGTCGCCCGCGTACCGCTGCTCGAGCCATGGATCGCCGTAATCGTGGTACCCGTAGGTCTCCCAGAAGCCGGGCAGGTCGGTGTCGCGGAGCTCCAGCTCCGTCACCCACTTGGCACTCTTCCAGAAGTAGAGGTGGGGGACGAGCAGCCGAGCCGGGCCACCATGCTCGGGAGCGAGCGGCCGGCCGTCATAGGCGAACGCCACCCAAGCCCGCCCCCCGGTGAGGTCAGAGAGCGGCAGGTTCGTGGTGTAGCTGCCGTATGAGTGCACCAGGGCGAAGGCCGCTTCAGGACGGATGCCGCCGAGCAGCGTGTCGACCGCCACTCCTTCCCAAACCGTGTCGAGCTTGGACCACTTGGTCACGCAGTGGATGTCGACGGTGACCTGCTCGCTGGGAAGCGCCCTGAATTCCTCCCAGCTCCACGACTTCTCGTCGACCAGGCCGGTGACGGCGAGACGCCACTGATCGAGCGGCACCGCCGGAGTCGGACCCGCCGACAGCACCGGAAAGTCCTCGGTGACGTATTGGCCCGGTGGCACCCGACCCTCCGGCGCCTCGGTCCGACGCCGACCGCGGAACCCCCTGGTGAAAAAGCTCATGGCGCCTCCGGCTCGTCCGGCGATGACCAGCCCATTCTGGTCCACCCGGTCGGGTCAGGACGGCTCGGGGTGTGCCGACGCCTCAACTCGCCGGATCGCCTACCACGACACGCCTGGTCGCTCGACTTGGTCCCGAACGCGTCATTGACAACGACCGGGGGCGGGCTGAGCACGCCCGAGACGCCCCCTAGACGGGAAGGTGTTTCCGGGCCCACCGGGTGATCTGTTCGAGCGCTGGCAAGAGAGCCCGGCCGGCCTCGGTGAGGGCGTAGCTGACGGAGAGGGGCGGGCCCTCGTTGACGGTACGGCTGACGAGTCCGGCTTCGCTTAGCTCGCCGAGCCGGTCGGAGAGCATCGAGTCGCTGATCCCGTCGACGGCGCGGCTGAGGGCTCGGAACCCTCCAGGTCCTCCGCTCAGGGTGCCGAGCACGACAGCGGTCCAGCGTTTGCCGAGCAGATCGAAGGCCCGCACCAGAGCCGCATCGGCACGGACGCATTCCTCGTCCGCGGGGCGCCGCGTCTGTCTGGCTTGTCGAGCGGAGGTCTTCACCCCCTCAGGCTAGCCGTCCTCACTCTTACGCTCCGTGTTACTCGGCAGCACCTAGCAACTAGTGGAATGAGAGCGCAGACCGCGAGGTTGACCCGATCGACTACCCG
>DATADW010000384.1:0-4546 GCA_036258335.1 Acidimicrobiia bacterium | reverse complement strand
TACGCCGACGGTCTGTACACCGCGTTGGACGGGGTCGAAATCGACAACATGACCATCGCAGTGCGCACCGACGAACAGACCCTGTTCTGTGACTGGGCCGAGCGGGACAACCCCAACTACAACATCTGGTTCTCCGCCGGTGGCAACTTCCAGTCGCGCACCGCGGTGACCGCCCAGATGATGAACATCGCCGGAGCCGAGATACCGGGCGAGATCGTGGTCCCTCACGTGATGCGTCAGGTGACCGAGGACGACTGTGACCCGGATCGTGTCACGCCGACGGTCTCGGGCACGTCCCTGGTCCCCGACGAGGTGCTCGCCCTGATGTACCCGGAAGGATGAGTTGAGCCGAGGCGATCCAGGAGGGGAGCCGACCCCGGACATCGTCCTCGAACTGAGCGGGATCTCCCGCCAGTTCGGGGCGGTCCGGGCGCTGACCGATGTCAGCTTCGACTGCCGCGGCGGCGAGGTCCACGCACTCGTCGGTGAGAACGGGTCGGGCAAGTCGACTCTCCTCGGGATCGCCAGCGGGTTCGTAGAGCCCGACTCGGGAACGGTGCGCATCGGAGGCAGGCTCCTGCGGACCGACTCGCCGGCGGTGGCGCGCGAGTTGGGCCTCGCCATGGCCTACCAGGACACCTCGCTGATCCTGGCCCAACCGGTGAAGAACAACCTCTATCTGGCCGCACCGCCCGACCAGCGACCGCCGTTCTGGAAGAGGAAGAAATGGGCGCGCCGCCTCCTGGCCGAGTTCGATCTCGACCTGGAACTCTTCCCCGATGCCCCCGCCGGGTTTCTCACGCTCGCCGAAAGACAGCTCTTCGAGGTGGCCAAGGCGTTGGTCTCCAACCCGAAGGTGCTGCTCCTCGACGAGCCCACCACCGCTCTCGGCCCGGACGAGGTCGAGGCGCTCCACCGCACCGTCGCGGCATGCCGACGGCGCGGGGTGGGTGTGGTCTACGTCAGCCACCGTCTCCCCGAGGTCCTCGAGATCGCCGACCGGATCACCGTCCTGCGAGACGGGAGGGCCCGGGGGACATTCGACGCCAGGGAGACGAGCGAGCACTCCCTGGTCGACTTGATCGTCGGGCGTCCCTTCGAAGTGGCGTTCCCAGCGCCGTCACCAACGACCGGCGAGGTCCGTGAGGTTCTCGTCGTCGACGGGCTCCAGGGCCAGTCGTTCGGGCCGGTGAGCTTCACCCTGGAGAGCGGAGAGGTGGTCGGGATCGCCGGCGCCGAAGGAAACGGGCAGTCCCAGCTTTTCGACTGCCTCGCCGGGAGGACGCCGCCCCGGGCGGGCAGGGTGGTGTGCGACGACCGCGAGCTCAGCTTGATCTCGACACACCAAGCGGTGCGGTCGGGAGTCATGCTCCTGCCGGGGGATCGCAAGCAAGAAGCGCTCATGCCGGTGCTCGGTGTCCGGGTGAACTCGACCATCCAGTCGCTGGGTCGCTTCACCAGGCTCGGTTTCCTGCGCAGGCGGTCGGAGCGCCGGGCGGTGAAGGACCTGGTTGCCCTGCTCGAGGTTCGCACCCCGTCGCTCGAGCAGCCGGTCGAATTTCTATCGGGGGGTAACCAGCAGAAGGTCTCGGTCTCGCGGACGTTCCTGAGGGAGCCGGTGGTCATCCTCGCCTACGAGCCCACCCAGGGTGTAGACGTCGGGTCACGCTTCGACATCTACCGCGCCCTGCGGACCCGCACCGACAGGGGCGCCGCCCTCCTGGTCAAGTCGAGCGACCCCCTCGAGCTATCCGGGCTGTGCGACCGGGTGCTCGTAATGTCGCGCGGCACGATCATCGAAGAGATACCCGGCGACGAGCTCACCGAGCTGCGGATCGTCGAGGCAATAGTCCGAGGTCCGGGTCTGTCCCGCGCCGGCCGTTCGCCGCTCGGAGTCGCCATGCCCAAAGCTGCAACGCCGTCCGCCTCGTGACCGGACGTTCCGTGACGGTCGACTCGGCGAGACAGGCGGTCCGCAAGGTCCTGCGCGATGCCCGCGACGTCAACAAGTGGCGCAAGGTCGTCAAAGTCCGGCTGTGGATGCCGGTGGCGCTCCAGGTGCTGCTGATCATCGCCGTTGTCTGGTACACCAGCTCGCGCTTCCCCGGGTTCGTCAACAGCACGAACATCGCCAACATCCTCCTGCTCACGATCCCGTTGGCGGTGGCGGCGATGGCGCAGACCCACGCCCTACTCGTCGGCTACCTCGACCTGTCGGTGGGCTCGATGATCAGCCTGGGGGTGGTGATCGCCTCCTTCCTCATCCCGACCGGTGCGAGCGGCACCCAGATCCTGATCGGTAGCGGAGCGGTGCTGCTCGCAGGCCTGCTGCTCGGCTTGGTCAATGCCGGCTTGGTCCGGGGGGTGAAAATCCCCTCGATCATCGCCACATTGGCCACGCTGAGCATCCTCGACGGGATCTCGCTCACGCTTCGGCCGGCGCCGGGCGGCGCCATCGACCCTGGGTTTCTCTCCTTGCTTCGGGGGGGTATCGGACCGGTGCCGACAGCGTTCATTGCCGTCATGATCGGGGCGGCGATACTCGATCTATGGCTGCACTCGAGCGGGTCCGGACTCCAACTTCGGTCGGTCGGGTTCGACGAGCGTTCGGCCAAACGAGGTGGCGTCCGCACCAACTGGATCAGGGTTCGGGCGCTGTTGCTGTCGGCTTTGTTCGCCGCCGTCGCCTCGTTCTTCGTGATGGCACGATCCGGCGTCGGCAACGCCCAAATCGGATCCAGTTACACCTTGAACAGCATCGCCGCGGCGGTGCTGGGTGGTGCGGCGCTGTCTGGCGGCCGGGCCACGTTCATCGGTGGTGTGGTCGCCGCATTACTCCTTGCCTTGATCATCACCGTCGTCCCATTTCTCGGTTTGAGCGCCGACTACGGACTACTGATCATCGGCGTGCTCGTCCTCATCGGGGTAGTGCTCTTCCAGGTGGGGGACATCAAGGAGTTGGTCAAACGCAACTACCGGCGGGCCCGTCGCATCGTCATCGGGAGCGAGCCACCCAAAGAGACCGCGCTGCCCGATCTCTACCCGGCGGGGACCGACTTCCGGGTGGTGCCAACGGGTAGAAAACTGATCAAGGGCGGGATCGTGCTTTCGCTGGACGGAAATGTGGGTGACTTCGTCGGTGGCGACGTGCTGATCGAACAGGACCGGATAGCCGCGGTCGGTCCCGGGCTGGATGTCGACGGCGCCGAGGTGATCGACGCCTCCGGCATGATCGTCCTCCCTGGCTTCGTAGACTCCCACCGCCACATCTGGGAGGGCATCCTCCGCAATATCGGGACCGATGTCCCTCTGGAGGGGAGGACCAGCTACATATCATTCGTCCTCCACAAACTGGCACCCGCCTTCCGACCCGAGGACGCCTACGCCGGTGATCTGGTGAGCGCTCTTGGCGCCATCGACGCCGGAATCACCACTCTGCTCGACTGGTCGCACATCCAGGCGTCACCGGCACACACCGACGCCGTGATCCAGGCGCTCAAGGACTCTGGCCTGCGTGCGGTTTTCGCCTATGGGTTCCCCTGGTGGGGCAAATGGGAAGAGCGTCAGCCGAGTTGGTTCGTCCGGGCGGCTACGGAGCACTTCTCCACCAGGGACCAAAAGCTGACCCTCGCTCTCGCTGCTCCCGGCCCCGAGTTCACCGACTTCGAGGTGTCACGGGATCATTGGAAACTGGCACGTGAGACCGCGGCGCGGATCACCACCCATGTCGGAGTTGGGACCTACGGACAGGACGCCAAGGTCGAGGAGATGGGTGCGGCCGGCCTACTCGGCCCCGACACCACCTACATCCACTGCACAACCCTCAACGACACGGAAATCCAGATGATCGTCGACTCCGGCGGCACCGTGTCCCTGGCCTCGCCGGTGGAGATGATGATGGGTCATGGCATGCCCCCCATCCAGAAGTTCCTCGACCGCGGCCTCCGTCCCAGTCTGAGCGTGGATGTCGAGACCAATGTCCCCGCCGACATGTTCAACCAGATGCGCTCGGTGCTCACCCTGCAGCGGGCCATGGCAGCGGCTCAGGGCAAGCCACCGATCTCGATGCGCGAGGTTCTCGAGTACGCCACGGTGGAGGGGGCACGGGCAAACGGGTTGGAAGACAAGGTGGGAACCCTCACCCCGGGAAAGCAGGCCGATGTCATCATGCTTCGGACCGACCGGATGAACGTCACCCCGCTCAACGATCCCACGACAGCAGTGGTGGTCGGGATGGACACCGGGAACGTCGACACCGTCCTCATCGCCGGGCAAGTGATGAAGCGCCACGGCAAGCTTCTCCATGTCGACTGGGAGGCGGTCAAGCGGGCGGTGCTCGAGTCGCGCGATTACGTGGTCAACAAGTCCGGCTTCAACCTCCCCAAGATCTGACTGCGGCGATCGGCGGTGGAGCATCGCCCGTAGTCGTTCATCTCAGGCGGAAGGGCGGGTAACGGTCGGTGACGAGGAGGAAGGCGTAGCCGTTCACGCGCAATGCCCATCTACCAACCCCGACCACATAGTCGAACAATGCTCGCGGGTAGCG
>DATADW010000383.1:0-18809 GCA_036258335.1 Acidimicrobiia bacterium | reverse complement strand
CGCTCATCCCCTCGGCGCTGGCGTGGTAGTTGGCCCCCACCAGCCGCAATGGGAGGTAAGCCTCCGGGGCGAGGATGAGCACGAACAGAGACGTCGCCAGGTCGAGATGGCCATAGAGCAACCTCAGCCCCACCGACACCGCCACCAGTGCGACGGCCACGCTGGCGAACAACTCGAGGACGAGCGACGACAGAAAGGCCAGACGCAGTGTCGCCATCGTGGTTCGGCGATAGCGATCCGTGACTCGGCGGACCGTCTCGACCTGCGCCTTGGATCGTCCGAACACCTTCAAGGTGGTGAGACCGGCCACGACATCGAGGAAGTGGCCGGAGAGAGACTGGAGCGTGCGGAGCTGACGGTCGGTGTGCTGCCGTGTCGCCATGCCGATCAGCACCATGAACACGGGGATCAGAGGAACAGTGACGAGGATGATCACCGCCGACACCCAATCGCGGCTCCATATCACCACGAGGACGGTCATCGGGACGAGCACGGCGAGGACAAGTTGCGGCAGATACCGGGCGAAGTAGCCGTCGAGGGCGTCGATACCACGGGTGGCGAGTGTCGCCACGTCACCCGAGCGCCTCGCCACCAGCCCGCTGGGTCCGACAACGGCGAGGCGCTCGACAAGGGCGGTTCGGAGTTGCGATTTCACCCGTGCCGAAGACCGATCAGCCGCCAATTCGGTGTACCAGGCAACGAGGGCACGCAATCCAACGACCGCGAGTAGCAGAGTTGTCGGGGTTCGCAGCTGTCGCAGGTCCTCGCCGCCAAGGAAGGCGCCCGCAATAACCGTCGCCAGCAACCAGGCCTGGGCGACGACGAGCACGGAGGACACCGTCCCGAGCCCGACCGAGACCATCAGATAGGCGCGTGTGGTGCGTCCAAACTGAAGCAACCTCCGATCTGTCCCGATCGGACGGCCGTGATCGCCGGCGGTTCTGTCGTGGAACGTCAGCCCTCGGCTCCGTCGCAACCGACTTCCGGTCTGCGACTTGGTTGGTGCGATGACTTCCGTGCTCAAGAGTCCCTCGCTGGATGAGCTAGATCCTGCTCGGGACGTCCGACTCGGCCATCACCCGGTATGCATGAGATCGCCCAGGTCCCCTGGAGTCCCGAGAGGAGGCGCGTTATACGTGAGGAGGGTCAGCTGCGTTTTGCGTCCTCCTCGTGGTACTGGATCAGCAACCGTTTTTCCTCGTCCCTTCTGGGGAACAGGAAATAGACCAGGATCGCCCCGAGCACCACGGCGATCATGGCGGCCGCATAGGCCCAGTCGGCGCCGTCCAGGAATGCCGTCTTCGCAGCCGCCGTAATCTGATCGGCGTACTGCGGGTACTGTTGTGCCGTCGCTTCGGCGCTGGAGAACGATTTGGTCAGCTCGCTCTGAACGCTGGTGGTGATCTCTTGCTGGTTGGGTGCGCCGGCGATGGCAGCTCCGACCGCGGCTGCGTACCCGGCGGCGAGCAGCGCTCCCAGGATGGACTGCATGATGGCTCCGCCCAGGTCACGTTGCAGGTCGGCGGTCCCCGATGCCATACCGGCCCGTGATACCGGCACCGACCCGGTGAGCGAATGCGAGGCCGGGGTCCCGGCGAACCCGACTCCGGCTCCGACGAGGGCGTAGCCGAGGCCAACTGGCCAATACTGGATGCCCTCGTTCCAGAGGAGAAGCATGGTGACAAAGCCGAGCAGGCAACAGGCGTAGCCGATGAGGAGGGTGATCCGGGCACCCTGGGACTCGACCAGCTTGGCCGACCTGGGTGCGGCCAGCACCATGAAGATCGCCGCCGGCAGGATGGCCGCTCCCGCCTGGAGCGTCGAGTAGCCCAGCACATTCTGGAGGAATTGCTGGCCGACGAACATGGCGCCCATCAGCGTGCCGAAGACGATCACCCCGGCACAGGCGGCCACCCAGAAGATGCGTCTGCTGGCGATATCGAGGTCGTAGAGCGGCGCCCGGGCGCGCCGCTGCCGGATGACGAAGGCGATCCCGGCGGCGAGGGCGATGGCCGCCAGACCGGCCACCAGGGCGCCGGAGTTGGGGACGGGTGCGAAGTTGATCGCCAGGACCAGCGCCGCCACCAGCAGTACTGAGAGAATGCCGCCGAGGTTGTCGACCGGATCGGTGGTCTCGTTGACGTGGCTCGGCACGAATAGGAGGGCCATCACCAAGGCGACGGCGGCCAGCGGCAGCGTAATCAGGAACACCGAGCCCCACCAGAAGTTCAAGAGCAGCGCCCCGGCGATGAGCGGGCCGAGCGAGGAGATGGCGCCGCCGAGGGCAGACCAAAGCGCGATCGACTTGGTCCGAGCCGGCCCCGACCACAAGGCGGTGATCAGCGCCAGCGTTGTCGGGTAGGCCATTCCCGCGGCGATCCCGCCCAGGATGCGCGCCCCGATGAGCACCTCGATCGATGGGGCGTACGCTGCGATTAGACACGCTGGGACTGAGAGCACGACACCGAGGACGAGCATCATCTTGCGGCCGTGGCGATCGCCCAGAGCGCCCAGATAGAGCACCGAACCGGCGAGGCCCAGCGAGTAGCCCACCGCCACCAGGTTGAGTTCGGTCTGTGAGGCGTCGAATGCCAGACCGATATCGGGTAGAGCCACGTTGGCCACCGCTAGGTTCAGGTTGGCGACCGCAGCCCCCAGGATCAGCGAAATGAGAACCAGCCAGGGGCGTCCGGGCGCCGTCGAGGCGTCGGCGGCCGATGGACCGCTATCCAGCGATTGTTCGTTTGTCATCGCCATGCCTCGAATTCGCCGCAATCAAGTCTTGACTCGAGGCGAAGCTAGCAAGCGTCGTGGCGGCGTCATCACCCGCTTCGGATGACGACTGATGGGGATCACGCGGTCAGGATGATGCTCAGCGGGACATCCGCAATAAGTTCATGCCGTCAAGGAGCCGCCGAATGAGTGCAGAGAGAACTAGTCATGTCTTGATCGTCGGTGGTGGATTTGCGGGCGTCGCTTGTGCCAAGCGACTCAACGACTCGAAAGTTGTTCGAGTCACCCTTATCGACAAGAACGGCTACCACCAGTTCCAGCCGCTGCTCTATCAGGTCGCTACCGCTGAGCTGACGCCAAAGGACATCGCCTTTGACCTGACAAGCATCTTCCCGGCCGGTGAGGGCGTCGAGATTCGAAAGGCCGAGGTTGTGTCGGCGGACCCCGACGGCCGATCCGTCACGCTTGACACCGGGGACACGATCTCCGGCGACATGCTGGTTCTCGCCGCGGGCACGCAGCCCAACTTCTTCCACACCCCCGGAGCAGATGAGTTCGCCTACCCGCTCTACTCGTTGGATGACGCCGAGCGAGTGCGGTCACGGGTGCTTCAGCTGTTTGAGGACGCCGCCGCCAGTCCTGAGGCCCTGGAGGAAGGCGCTCTCACCTTCGTGGTGATCGGCGCCGGAGCTACCGGGGTGGAAACTGCCGGTGCTTTAGCCGAGTTGGTGCGCGATGTCATGCCGCATCTTCATCAAAATCTTGCCTTCGCTAGCTCCCAAGTGATCCTGGTCGATCTCGGTCACGTGGTGCTGGGGCCCTTCTCCGACGAGGCCCACACCTACGCCGCCAAGCAGCTACAGCGACGTGGCGTCCAACTGAGGTTGGGTGTCTCTGCCAAGGAGGTTGCCGCAGATCACGTCACCTTGAGCGACGGCACAATTATCAAGACCCACCTGACCGTGTGGGGCGGCGGGGTCATGGCGGCACCGCTGGCGGGAAGTTCCGGGGTCAGCCAAGGGCGTGGCGGCCGCATCGATGTGCTCCCTGACTTGAGCGTCGATGGCTTTCCCGGGGTCTATGCGCTCGGTGATTTCGCCAACATCCCCTCAGGGGACGAGTCGGCACTCCCCCAACTGGGGAGCGTCGCCCAGCAATCCGGTGACTGGGCAGCGCGCAACATCCTCTCGGACCTGGCGGGCACGAGCCGCAAGTCGTTCCACTACCACGACAAGGGGATCATGGCGATGATCGGGCGGCAAGCGGCGGTCGCCGAGATCGGTGAGCATCGCCACGAGATGCACGGTCCTTTCGCCTTTGCCGCTTGGCTCGGCGTCCATGCCCAGCTACTGGCCAACGCCGGCGCCGAGATGAAAGCCTTCCTTGCCTGGGCCAACGAGTTCTACCTTCGCCCGCACTCGCGGGCCGCAGCGCTGCTCGACCCGTCGAACATCGACACGCCACGTATCAACTGGAGCGAACCAGATGCGTGATGCCCCACCGAGCTCGCCACGACTCCCCCGGCTCGAGGCGGATGAGATCGATCCCTGAGCGAAGGGCATCGGGCGGACACGTCATCGGCTCAATGGCGATCGACTTCCGGCGAGCCGGGGGCTCGAGCGTGTCGCCGGTGAACACCATGAGGTGGCGGTAGGCGGCCTCGGCCCATAGGGAGACTTCGCGATCCCGGTTGGGCGTGCTCAACACCGCCGCGATGCGGCCGTCAGCGTCCGGAACCAGATCGGTGTAGTCGGTGTCCAGTCTGGTCGATCCGATCGCGCGTTCGTCAGTGAAGTCAAACTCGGTGCCGGCCAACTGTGCAGTGCCCACGGGCAGCGCCCGCTCGTCCGCCACCAGTCGTTGTTTGGCTGGGATCATCAGCAGGGCGCTGTCCACCGAGGGGGTGCCAACCGTCAGGTAAGGATGGAAACCGACCCCGAACGGCGCAGCGCTGTCGCTGTCATTCGTGGCTTCGGTGGTCACCGTCATCCCTTGCTCGTCGAGGGAGTACTCGACTCGCATCTCGAGGTGCCACGGGTAGCCCGGCTGTGGATGAAGCCTGCACCCGAGAGCGACGGCGCTCTCCGTGTGGGACAACGCCTGCCACTCCAACCAGCGGACCAGCCCGTGGATGGCGTTGCCCCGCTCGGGCTCGTCGAGCGCAGCGTTGCCCTCACGTCCTCCGTAGGTGTACCGGCCACCCAACCGGTTGGGCCATGGTGCCAACACCTGGCCCCGGCCTCCGGGAGCGAACTCCCCGACGGAGAACCCGTCCAACACTGCGACGTCCTTGACCTCGTAGGCCCGGAGCGTCGCCCCCACCTCGGTCGCGACTGCCCGTTGGTCACCCGACCGGATCTCGAACTGCTTTCCGGAGGGCAGGCGGGAGGGCTCTACGTGATCAGCCATGACTGTCGTCGGCTCGCCCTAGGCCGTTGCCCCCAACCGCTCCAATAAGTGATCTCCAACGCGCAGAGCGTTGGCCATCGCGGTCAGCGCCGGGTTGACCGCACCGATGCTGGGAAAGATGCTGGTGTCGACCACGTAGAGGTTGTCGAGCTCGTGCGCCTTGCAGTTCACATCCAGTACTGACGTGTCTGGGTCATCGCCGAACCGGCAGGTGCCTGCCTGGTGAGCCACTCCGGCAACCGGGATGTCGGTCTTGAGGTAGGCCTGGCGGGGGATGAGATGATCGGGGTGCATCCCCATGTGCCCCAGCATCGACTTCAACTTGTGGTATAGGCGCTTTGCTGCCTCATGGTTCCCGACCGTGTAGCTCAGCTTGACATTCCCATCGGCCTCGAGGGTGACCCGATTGTCCGCCGAAGGCAGGTCCTCGGTGGAGAGCCAGAAGTCGACGGCATGGTCGGCGACACCTCGCAGGGTAAAGGTGGGGGCGAGCTTGGTCTCGATTGGCTTTTCACCCCGGAACATGTCCGCTTGCGACTTTCCGATCATCTGGATGTTTCCCATCGGGTAATCGAAGTCGTCGCTCCCGAAGTAAAAGTCATTCAGCCCAAGCGTCTTCTGGAAGACCGTGGGGTTGGGCTCCTTCGATAACGCCAGCACGGCCTGGCTGTTGTGGAACATGTAGTTCCGACCCACCTGGTCCGAACCATTTGCCAGTCCGTTGGGGTGATTGTCGTTGGCCGATGCGAGAAGGAGCTTGGCCGAGTTCGCCGCTCCGCAGGAGATCACGACGATCCCACCCGAGTAGATCTCCCGCTCACCGTCACGCTCGACCACGACATCGGTCACAGTTGTGCCCGTTGCGTTCGTTTCCAGCCGAACCGCCCGGGCGTTTCTCAACAAGGTCACGTTCGGATGCTCCAAGGCAGGTCGAACGCCCAGCACCTCGGCGTCGGACTTGGCGTGAAGCGGACAGGGGAACCCATCGCAACTCGAGCAGCGAACGCAGATGCTGTACGCCGGGTTTGCCTCGTCGCGCCGCACTCCGCAGGGGGCATGGAACGGATGGTGACCGGCGGCGGCCAGATCGTCCGATATCTGCTGGATCCTGGGCTCGTGGGACAGCGCCGGGAACGGGTAGGGCGCACTGGCGTGCGGTTCGGTCGGGTCCTCGCCTCGTGCACCGCGCACCTCGTACATCTGCTCAGCCAGCGTGTAATAGGGCTCTATCTCCTCGTATGAGATGGGCCACGCTGGCGAAAGGCCTCCGTGGTGGTGGAGCTCGCCGAAATCCTCCTTGCGCAACCGGTACAGGGCGGCGCCGTAGAGCTTGGTGGCACCGCCGACGAAGTAATGGATCTGAGGTTGGAATTGCTTCCCCTCGGAGTCGTACCAGGTGTCCGCCGATATGTAGCGGTTATCGACGAATACGTCGTAGGTGGACCAGTTGTTTGGCTCCCGTGGGAGCCAGTCGCCCCGTTCCAGCAGGAGAATGTTCTTGCCGGACGGAGCCAGATGACGGGCGAGGGTCCCGCCCCCAGCGCCGGTTCCGATGACTATCACGTCGTAGCTGTTCATCCCAACTCCTCCAGCCGCTCGGCCAAGATGATCCGGGCGGCTGCTTCGATCAGCGCCAGGTGGGAGAAAGCCTGAGGGACATTCCCCAGATGCCGTCCCGTCTGGGCGTCAAACTCCTCGGCGTACAGACCAAGAGGTGAGGCCACCCGCAACAGGCGCTCCATGAGGTCTCGGGCTCGCTGCTGCTCACCGATGATGGCCAGAGCAGACACCAGCCAGAAGGAGCAGATGACGAAGGTCCCCTCCTTGCCCGACATCCCGTCGTCGGTCTCGTCGGTCCGGTAACGGAGCACAAAGCCGTCCTCGGACAGCTCATCGGCAATGGCGATGACCGATTTGGCGAGCCGCTCGTCGTCGGCGGGGAGGAACCCGAAGATCGTCGCCAGCAGGGTCGAGGCATCGAGGGCATCGGTCTCGTAGTGCTGGCGCAGCACGCCCCGCTCGCTGATGCCGTGTCCAACGATGTCATCGTGGATCTCGTCGGCGGTGGTGCGCCAGGTAGCGCTCAGTTCGGGATCACCCCTGATCTCGGCCAGCTTGGCCGCCCGATCGAGGGCAACCCAACACATCAGCTTCGATGACACGTAGTGCTGCGGTTTGCCCCGAGCTTCCCAGATCCCCTGATCGGGCTCTCTCCACACTCTCGAAGCGCACTCAGCCTGCGACTGAACGATGGGCCACAGTCGGCGGGGCAGCTGTCGGCTTCGCCGGGTGTGGAGGAGGATGGAGTCGAGAACGGCGCCGTAGACATCGTTCTGGCGCTGATCGAAAGCCCCGTTGCCGACTCGGACTGGGCGTGCCCCCGCATAACCGGACAGGTCCTCGCGGGTCGATTCGGTGAGGTCGCGCCGACCGTCGATCCCGTACATGATCTGAAGCCCACCGTCCTCGTTCGACTCGACGTCGGCGACGAACTGCATGAATTCATCGGCTTCCCAGTCGAGGTTGAGGTAGTGAAGCGCTTGGAGGGTGAAGGTGGTGTCGCGCATCCATGTGTAGCGGTAGTCCCAGTTGCGCTCCCCACCCGGGGTCTCGGGCAGCGATGTGGTCAACGCCGCCACCGTCGCCCCGGTCGGTATGTAGGTCAGCCCCTTGATCGTCAGAGCCGACCGCTGGATGGGATACCGCCAGGGGTGGTCTGGAATGCGTGCACGACCCAGCCAGTCGCGCCAGAAACGGACTGTGGTGTCCAGCCTGTTGGTTGCCTCGCCGACATCTCCTGGCACCGCCAGCGCCTCGGCCCAGGAAAGGGCGCAGTAGATCCTCTCGCCCTGCTCGAGCACATGGCGGGCGCGCACCCGGTTTCCCTCAATGCCGAGAGCCATGTCGGTCGCCAGCCTGATCGTGACGCCAGCACCCTCGGCATCGGCGGTGTGCTGGTCCTGATCGGTGAGCGTCCACTGGCCGGGGGTGCGGCCATAGTCGAACACCGGCTCGCACACCAGGTCGATCTCCACCCGGCCCTCGATGCACTCGACGGTTCGCACCAACATATGGTCGGCATCGTCATCGGTTGGCGGCCGGGTGTGGGGTGTGACGGCGTCTTCGCCCTGTCGCGGACCGAGGGTGAGCGCATCTCTGACCACGGCCCACCCCGCCGGCGTTTTCCAGGTGGTGGCGATGACGTTGGTGCCCGGTTCGTAAACGCGTGACGCAGGGTGGGTGATCCCGAAGGGTCCGAGCCGGAACGTGCCCGCCTGCCGGTCGAGCACGGCGCCGAACACGCTCGGCGAGTCGAACCGGGGAACGCACAGCCATTCGACCGTCCCGTCGAGACCGACCAGGGCCCCGGTGTGACAGTCCGACAGGAAGGCGTAATCGGCGATTGCAGGGAAAGGCGAAGGCATCGCCGCACTTTGCGCCCCGTTGTCCTCGGAGGTCATGTCCCCATCCAGGGGCCGTGCCACTTCCCGTGGCCGGCAACGAGGTCGTCGGCTGCAGCGGGACCCCATGAGCCGGGTGTATAGCTGTGGACCGGAGGAGGTGAGTCGAGCAACGGTTGCAGAACCCGCCAAGTCTCCTCGACGCTGTCCTGGCGGGTGAACCGGGCACTGTCGCCGAGCATGGCGGCATGGAGCAGGACTTCATAGGGCGCCGGGCCCTCTCCCCCCTCCTCTGCGAACTCCATGTCGAGGTGGATTTGCTCGGGTTCCCTGGTACCGGAGCGCTGAGCCTCGACCAGCAACTGGATGCCGCTGGTGGGGTCTAGCTTGACCACCAATTGGTCCGGCTCAGGCTCTCTCGATGTGCTCAGTCCCAGGCCCAGTTTGGGTGGTTGTCGGAAGACCAGTCGAACTTCGGTCTGTGTGATCGGCAGCCGCTTCCCGGTGCGAATGAAGAAGGGCACGCCGGACCAGCGCCAGTTCTCGATCTCCAAACGGAGGGCTGCGTACGTTTCTGTCGCCGAGTCGGCGGCGACACCGTCGATCGACCGGTACCCGTCGTACTGCCCGCGCACGTAATGCGCCGGATCAGCGTCCGGCATCGATCGGAACACCGAGAAGAGGGAGTCCTTGAGCGTGGCCGGGTCACCGCCTGCCGGTGGCTCCATCGCCGTGGCCCCTACGACCTGCATGAGGTGGTTGACCACGACGTCACGCACCGCTCCCACCGGATCGTAGAAGTGGCCGCGGTCTTCGACCCCGAAGTCCTCGGCCATGGTGATCTGCACGCTCGCGATGTAGTTGCGGTTCCAGATCGGCTCGAACATGGTGTTGGCGAATCGCAGATAAAGGATCTCCGCCAAGCCCATCTTCCCCAGGAAGTGGTCGATGCGATAGAGCTGTGACTCGTCCAGGTAGCTGTGAATGTCCTCGTTGAGCGCGCGGGCCGAGGAGACGTCGTGTCCGAAGGGCTTCTCGACCACCACCCTCGCCGAGTCGGTGAGCCCAGCGTCCGCCAGTCCCTTGACCACCCTCCCGAAGAGGAAAGGCGGGATCTCGAGATAGAAGACCGGGGTGCTGGCCCCGCCGATGGCGGCGGCGACCCGCTCGAAGGTGGTGGGGTCGGCGAAGTCACCCGAGACGTATGACATCCGATCAGCGAGACGGGCAAATGTCTCTTCGTCGACACCCTCTCCGCCAGCCTCGATCGAACTGCGGGCCCGTGCCCGCAGGTCATCGTTTGTCCAGTCGTCGACGGCCACACCGACGATCGGGCAATCCAGGAGACCGCGCGACTCCAAGCGATACAGCGAGCCGAAGGTCATCACCTTGGCGAGGTCGCCGCTGATCCCGAATGGCACGAACACGTCGGCCGGTCGCGGGCTGTTCTCGTCGGTGGTGCCGGTTGCATCGGTCATGGCGTTCCGTCCTTGCCTCGCCATAGTGACTTTCCCTCAAACACGGTGCTCGTCACGGGCTCGTCTCGCATCCTCCGGATCGGACGAAGTTACGGAGGCAGCCGCCCTACGCCCTTGCCCGATCGCGCTCAATCCTCCAAGCCCTCGAGCGCGTATGCCACGACCTCGTCGAAGCTCATGGCCGCTCCTTCATCGAGCAACGGCTCGGCCGAAGCGCCCCGGGCTTCCACCAAAGCATCGAGCTCAACGACGAGGGTCGAGCTGAAGTCCGCCATCTCGATACCTGTGGTTCGCCGCATCACCTGCATGGCTCCATGTAGCCGGAGGGCGCGATCTTCGTCCCCCTTGCGGATGGCCAGTATCGCCAGATCGATGAAGAGCAACGTCACCGCCGACACGTCGCGCGCCGGGAGAAAGACATCCATCGCCGCCTTGATGTGGCCGACCGCCTCGTCGGTCCGGCCCATCTCCAGCAGTGCCCGGATGAGCGTCCGCTCAGCCCAACCATATTGGAGGATATCCCCCACCTCGCGGAAGATGTCTGACGCCTCCTGGTAGAAGTCGATGGCTCGGGCCAATGAGCCATGCTCCGGGAGGTTCCATACCAAAGTGGCGCGGCCCCACAGAACCCTTGCCTCCCCGGCTTTGTCGCCAAGCCCTCGGTAGATCCCGAGCGCCTCGATCGACATCGCCTCGGCAACCGCGCCCGCCTCCGCATCCGCTTCGGCCGGGTAGAACTGCCCAAATGCGGCGTTGTAGAGCGCCTCTGCCAGCAGACGAGGGTCCCCAATCTCTCGGGCCAATTCGAGCGCGGCGGCGTACCACTTGAAGCAATCCTCGAACTCCGCCTTCCAGAAGGCGATGCCCCCCGCAGCCTCGTAAGCGCGGCAACGCATTCGAGGATCCCTGGCCGGAAGCCCCAGCGTGTCGTCGGCGAGCCGGCGGCCCTCGTGTAGGTATCCCCGGATCTGCCAGAAGCGCCACAAGTACCAGAGAAGCTGATCGGCTACGGCCGAATCCCGAGCATCCAGCGCCCACCTGAAGGCTGCACGAAGGTTGTCGTGATCCCTCTCCAGTCGATTCAGCCATATGGCTTGATCCGGACCGATCAGGTGCGGTGCTGCTTCCTCGGCCAATGCCAAGTATGCGAAGGCATGGTCTGTCCGCGCCTCCCCCTCCTCGCCGGCGTCAACGAGTTGCTCATGGGCGAACTCACGGATCGTCTCCAGCATGCGAAAGCGTGGCTCTGGACCGCTCTGCCGCAACAGACTCTGATCGACCTGCAGTTCCAGGATGTCGAGGACCGGGACCTCGGACAAGTAAGCGCTGATCGCCTCCACCTGTTCCGGTTCGAAACCGCCATTGAAGGGAGCGAGACGTCGAAACAACGCCTGAACGGATGGAGCAAGCAAGTCGTAACTCCAGGCGATGGCGCCACGCAGTGTCTGTTGGCGGGCAGGAGCATCACGGGGCCCCTTGGAGAGCAGTGCGAGAGCGTTGCCGAGGCGGTCGACGATGGCATCGATGCTGAGCAGCCGCAGCCTGGCCGCCGCCAATTCGATCGCCAGCGGCAACCCCTCGACTGCAGAAACGATCGTCGTGATAGCGGAGACATTCGATTCATCGAGCGAAAACTCGGGGTTGACGTCTCGGGCTCGTTCGACGAACAGGGCCACCGAGTCGAAGTCGGCCATCGTCGATAGCGGAACGTGCTCGACAAGGCCGGGCACATACAAGGGCTCGACGGGAAGCTCTTGCTCGCCATAGATGCGCAGCGGCGCCCGGGAGGTGGCCAGCACCCGTAGCCCAGGCGATGCGGCGAGGAGCCGTGCAACCAGCGACCGAGCCTCGAGCACCTGCTCGAAGTTATCGAGGATCACAAGCATCTCCAGGTCCAACAAGTACTCGGTCAGGCGCTCCCCGGGTGGCACAGTTGAGTGGCGAAGGGCCAGAGCATCGGATATCGCGGAGGCCACCAGTTCGGGATCAGTGATGGCGGCCAGTGGCACGAAGAAGACACCGTCGCGAAACCGTTCGAGTGTCTGTCCGGCGGCTTCCAGGGCCAAACGCGTCTTCCCCGTACCCCCGGGACCGGTGAGTGTCACCAGGCGACGCTCGCCGAGCAGTCGCACGAGCTTGGCGATCTCTGTCGTCCGTCCGACAAAGGTGCTGAGTTGCGCCGGCAAGTTGTTGGTATGGGTCTCGAGCGATCGGAGCGGAGGGAACTCCGACTCGAGCCCGTCGATCACTGCCTGGAAGATGTGCTCTGGACTGGGGAGGTCCTTGAGACGATGCAGCCCGAGATCGCGCAACTCCACGCCCTCGGGCAGGGCGTGGTCCACGAGCCCTCGAGTTGCCTCGGAAACGACCAACTGGCCACCGTGACCGGCGGCGGCGATGCGAGCCGCCCGGTTCACGTCCAGCCCGATGTAGTCGTCACCACCCAGTAGGCCCTCCCCGGAGTGGATCCCCATCCGTACCCTGAGAGGCTCTCCTCCCGGCCACTCGTGGCCATCGATTGTTTGCTGGGCCGACACGGCGGCATTGAGAGCGCCCGCTGCCGTCGGGAATACGGCAAAGAAGGAATCCCCCTCGGTACGCACCGTTATGCCGCCGGCCTCCGCGATGGCACCGCGCAGGATGGCGTCATGGTCTTCTTGGAGCTGGCGGTATCCCTCGCCAAGCTCCCGCAGCCGGCGGGTGGATCCCTCGATGTCGGTGAAGAGAAACGTCACCGTCCCTGTCGGGAGATCCGCTGAGCCCATCGGCGAAGTATGGCAATCAGGGACTATCTCTCAGAAGGCGCGAGCAGACCGAGCGGAAGGGTGACTCAGGGCGAGCGGCGCCAATCACCCTCCCCCAACCCCCTTTCTCACCGGGAGGGGAGCCAAACCGGGAGCGAGCGGGAGGGAGTGACTCGGGACGAGCGGCGGCAATCACCCTCCCCGCAACCGCCGCTTAGACGGACAGGACCACTGGGAATGTGGCGATCCATATTGCGGTGCCGATGAAGACGATGCAGCCGACGAGAAGCAGCGCTTTTCTCGTCCCGGCACCTCGTAGCTTGGCGCTCATCCCGGCGAAGAACAGGGCGACGGCGAACAAGACGATGGCGAGCACGTAGTTGGCTGAGGTTTGGATGTGGGTGAGAACCAGGGCCGCGGTCTGCTCCGCTTCGGCGTCGAGCGCCTCGGAATCGGTTCGGGCTTGCAACTGGTATTCCTCCATGGCGAACGGGGTCGGCGGCGCCTCGGGGTCGGTGAGCGGGTCGGTGGCCTGCCAGGCGTCGAACGCCGGTCCGAACTCGGGGCGGAACCGGGCCCGGTAGAAGCCGGCCAGCTCCCGGTCGCCGGTCTCGGTGGCGTTGACCCACTGGAAGAACATGGCGATATCGACCTGGGTCTGCGCTTGGGAGAGACCCTGGGCACGGGCCGCCTCGATACGCAACGCGTTGACCCGGGCGGCGGTCTTGGCCTGCTCACCGTTCCACCGGTTCGCCTGGTAGCTGCTCCACGCCGTGGCCACCGCAGCCAACGCCAACAGCACGGTGGCCACGATCTCCACCCAACCAGCACCCCGCTGCCCGCCGGCATCCTTCCTCTCCGCCGTCCCCGCCGTCTCCGCCGTCATGCCGGGATCCCCGCAGCGTCGCACGGGATAGTCACATCACCACCGATCACCGCCAACTGCTGATCGATGATTAGCTCGGTGCGTTCCATCGCCACCGGCTGCAAGCCACCAACATCGCCGCGAAACGGCTCATCCAAGAAACCCAGCAGGAGCAGCATGGTGACAATCACCGCCACCACACTCCCGGCGTACATCCCCTGCACCCAGGCCCGCTCCCCGCTGTCGGCGAACCCGAACATGTACACCAGCACGATCGCCAGGATGACGAACAGACCGATCCACAGCGGAGTGGGCATCACCCCGACGGCGCCATGAATGCGATCCTGGCGGGCCTCCTCCCGAGTCGACGTCTGGTCCAACCATTTGCCGTAGGCGGTCTCCTCGACAGGTGAGCTCAACTCGACGCCCTGCAGTGTTCGGAACATCTCCACACCCCACGGGTTGATGTCCTCCCCCAACGTCCCCGCCTCCATCCTGTCCCATTCGCCATGGATGACAAACCGGGCGTAACACACCAACTGGCCGGTCAGTTCCCCACCCACCCCCACCGGGAGCAACTGGGCGGTCTGGATCTGTTGGGCGACGGTCAACGCTTCCCTCTCCGCACCCGACCGGGAAGCGTCATAACTCTCGAACCCGAGAAAAATCAGGAACCCCAGCAAAACCGAGAACCCAGTGGCGAGCACGCCGAAAATCCCTGCTGCCCTGTCGCCATCGGCGAAATAACCACCATCAGGGGCCCGGCGCCGGGCGGCGAGCATGACGGTGACAGCAACCGCCGTCGCCGCCAGGACGATCAGGGCAGCAATGGCAATGTTCATCGCATCGTCCATTCTGGGCGATCCGGCTTCCCGTCGCATCATTCAGGTCTGGCTATCTCAACCGCGAGGCTTCACAAGGGATGGCGAGCCTCATCGGAGGTCGCTCGGGTGTAGCGTCTCAGGTGCCGCGCTTCGCCTTTGACGTCGTGTCCCAGCAACGGCGCCCGGGCACCAGACGTACGGCGTGACCCGGAAGGGGATCAGGTGGAGCCGTGAGTATCCGCTACCTGGACTTCGACCTCCTGATCGAACGTGAGAACGCGGGATACCGCGCTCGCGTGACTGGCTCTCCGGGAGGGCAGGCGCGGGGTTCGTTCGCCGAACCTTTCTCCCCCCTCGAGCTGGAGAACTTCGTCCTCACGATTCAGCGGGCCATCGGCGATCGAGCCGTGCGCTCGATCGACTCACCACAAATGGCACGTGTCAAGGACTTCGGCGATCGGCTCTTCCGGTCGGTTTTCGACGGCGAGGTGGCTGAAACCCTCAGGAGCAGCCTTGACGAGGCGAGTCGCCAAGACGCCGGGTTGCGCTTGAGACTCCATCTCGCGGATGACGCTCAGGAGCTCGCCAATATCCCGTGGGAGTTCCTCTACTCCAAGCGACTCAATCGTTTCTTGGCTCGAACGCTGGAAACCCCACTGGTCCGCTATCTAGATATCCCCGAGATCATCCGCCCCCTTGCCGTCACACCCCCTCTGAAGGTTCTCGTCCTCATCTCGAGCCCCGACGACCACCGCCAGCTCGATGTTGAAGGGGAATGGACAAAGCTCCAGACCGCCGTTTCATCACTGCAGCAACGGGGACGCATCGAGCTGGAGATGGTGAGGCCGGCGACACTGGATGCGCTTCGTGGCAAGCTGCGCACCGGCGAGTACCACGTGATGCACTTCATCGGCCACGGCGGGTTCGACGAGCAACAACAGGATGGGGTCGTCCTGTTCGAGGACAACCTCGGACACGGGCGGAAAGTCAGCGGTCAATACCTCGGAGAGCTCCTCCGCGGACCGGAACGTCGTTTTCGGCTCGCCATCCTCAATTCGTGCGAAGGCGCCCGCTCCGGCGCAGTTGATCCGTTCGCCGGTGCCGCCCAGAGCCTCATCCAACAAGGTTTCCCCGCTGTCATTGCGATGCAATTCGAGATCACCGACGGCGCTGCCATGACGCTCACCGGTGAGTTCTACGAGGCCCTGTCCGAGGGGTACCCGGTCGACGCCGCCTTGGCCGAGGCCCGGCGGGCAATTTTCGAGGACGAAAACGAAATCGAGTGGGCGACACCCGTGCTTTACATGCGGTCGCCCGATGGCGTTATCTTCGACGTGTCCGCCATGACCGAGACTGCCAGAGCCGAGGCAGCCAGAGAAGCCGAGGAAAGACGGCTGCGCGCCGAAGAAGAGGCCCGGGCGGAGGCAGCAAAGGAAGCCGAGGAACGACGGCTACGCGCCGAGGAAGAAGCCCGAGCGGAGGCAGCCAGACAAGCCGAGGAACGACGGCTGCGCGCCGAAGAAGAGGCCCGGGCGGAGGCAGCAAAGGAAGCCGAGGAACGACGGTTACGTGCCGAGGAAGCGGCCAGGGCGGATGCCGCCAGAGAAGCCGAGGAACGGCGGCGCGTCGAAGAGGAAGCGGCCCGAGCAGCTGCACCCCCGCCCATGCCCGAGCAACCGACACTCGCGCAGGTTCTCCCCGGTCAGTGGCAGGTTCAGATCACCAACCCGATGGGAGGAGTCGGCCAGGGAACGATGTTCCTTGCCCCCGGCGGGGCATTCAATGGGGAGATCACCGGATTCTTCGGAGCCATAACCGTGAACGGCGCGTGGCAAGTGCTCGGTCCCAGCCAATTCGGTCTGCAAGGTCAGCAGTCGAACGGCTTTCAGTTCGGGCCTTACTCCGTGATGACCCAGGTGACTCAACTCGCCTATAACCAGATTTCGGGCAGGACGGGTACCGGCGAGCAGTTCTACTGGACGCGAATCGGCTAGCACCGTGTGGGTGCCTATTCCAGCGAGCGAATTGTCCGGTTGGCCGCGGCGAGCTTCTCGGCGAGACGCCTCGCGATCATGCGGTGCAGCTCGAGCGCCCTCGCCGGGTCGTTGACGGCAAGGTCTTCGAGCCAATCCTTCGTCATGTGGCGGACGACGCAGACCGTGTCGCAGACCACCGTTGCCATCGCCGGCTGACCGGTGAGGTGGCTGAGCTCACCTATGACCGATCCAGGCAGGAGAACGGCGTGGCGGTGCTCTCCGGGGTCTGCGGTTTCGGGGGCAACGAGGGCCCGGCCCGACTCGAGGTAAAAGATCCCCGGATCGCTTTCCCCCTCGGTGACGATGGCCGACCCCGCGGGCAGGCTGGCGGGCGGCACGTCGATCCACTCTATCAGGTCCGGGGCATTTGGCTCCCCCACCTCATCCGATCGAACCGACGCCAGCAGGAGCTCCTCGCCTTGCTCGAGGGCATGGTCCTGATCGATCTCGTAGCGGATCGATGACTGTCCGACCGTGAGTTGGATCACGGTCAGTACATCTGGGCTGGCGCCGCAGAACACGACCTCGATCCCGCAGTCGTCAGTGAACCGGATCAACCGATCGAAGGACGCTCCGGCCGACGAGTCCATACCGGTCACCCGGTGGAAGTCGACGACGAGCACATCGACCCGGCCCACCAGGTCGGGCATCTCGCGCACCGAGCGAACGATCTGCTCGGTCTTGCCGAAGAACAAGAACCCCTGCAACTCGATGAGGACGATCCGGTAACCGATCTCGGTGAGCCTTGACTCGTCGAACGCGCTGCGTTGCACATTGCTCCTCCGCTCCATGACAGTTGACAGCGAGCGGACGGAAGGTGTGCGGCTGTAGCGGACCACGAAGAGGATGGTCGCCGCGATCACTCCGAGGGCCACGCCAGATAGGAAACCGGCTACCGCCACCGTGACCACGATGGCGATGATGAGCGCATACTCGAGAAGCCCAACACGGCGACGGACATCCCACACCCAAGCCAAGATGAAATCGAAGCCGAGTGACAGCAACAACCCGGCGGGGATGAAGACTGGCACCGTACTGATGGCGTCGGCTCCCAGAGCGAGCACTGCGGCGGCGACCCCGGCGGCTACCAGCGGCGGAACCCGACTGACACCACCGACCCGCCGACCGAGGACCGTGACGCCAAGGAACACGTAGCCGGGCATCCCGGCGAAAGGCGCTGCGGCAGCAACACCGGCTCCGGTAGCCATCAGCTCGCGGTCGACGTCGATGTCCGTCTTGAAGGTGTGCTCCATAGCGCCCGTATTGAGGAGGAGACCCAGCGGGACGATGATCGCCATCGCCACCATGGCGGGGACCTGAGTGAGAATCGCTCCCCAGTCCGCCGACCACAGTTCGGCGACGACACCCAGGTCGGCCAAGCGGCCCTCCGGGAAGGGACCAAGGAGGAGTCCACGGGAAATGCCCTCAGCCCGGTCCAGGCCGGTGATTGCGGCGACGACGTGAAACCCGACGAACCCCAATGCGATCACCGCCAGCGAAACCCCGGGCGATGTCTCCCTACGCGCCAGCCATGCAAGGACGACTCCCAACACCACCCCAGGGATGACCAGGAGGGTCAGCTCGTTGGCTCCACCCCTCTGCAACAACTCGATACCTCCGATCGCCAGCACCACACCGGTACCACCCAAGAAACCGGCGACCACGGGGAAGGGCACATACCTGACCAAGTTGCCCAGCTTGAAGAACCCCAAGCCGAGCAGGAGCAACCCGGTGACCAACGAGGTGACGATGGTGAACGCCGCCAGCGACGCCACCGGGTTTTCGCTGGTCGCCACCAGCCCCGCGCCGGCAGCCGCCAGAATCACCGCCGGGGCGTCCTGGGGCCCCGCTGCCAGACCCCGCCACGAACTCGTCACGGCAGTGACGGCGCCGATCACCACCAAGCCAGCCAAGGTCCATCCTGTCCCCCGCCACAGCTCGCCCTCGAGTTCCCCCGAGAACATCACCGCGGCGAACGAGATAGAGAGCGCGACCCCCATTACCCCGACAACCATCCCGGCCAGGACCTGGCGAGGAACCGACCGCAACAGCGTCCCCGGGGATGCCATCGACGCACCCTACCGACGGCATGTCTGCTGACCGCTCGCCCTCGCCCGCGCTCCGCTTCCGAATCAGCAACACAAGGTGGCGATCGAGGCGTTCCGTCTGAGCTCGAGTGAGTCACAACGGAACTCCGTTTGAATACGGTCGGGGACGCTCCCTCGTCTGCCGGCAGGATGTACTGACGGCCAAATCGAAGCTTGATCCCGTACGGGCGGCCGGTCACATACGTCTGTGGCGCGAGGAGCGTTTCTCCGT
>DATADW010000382.1:0-54727 GCA_036258335.1 Acidimicrobiia bacterium | reverse complement strand
CGATCCCAGGATCAGATCGATGAAGCTCCGGACGACCCACCCACCGCCGGCGATGATCACGGTGAGCAGCACCGTGTCCGTGGCGATGGCGAGGGCACGGCTGATGAACCCGGCGGTCGTCCCCACCCGATCCTCGATCGGGTCGTTCACTGCGATCGAGAAGTTTGTGGTGCGCGCTTGGGCCGTCCCAGCAGCCGCCGGACGAACGCCTCGGCGTGGTCGTCGACGTCGGCGGCGGCATCCCTCACCTCCGCCACCGCAGTCTGGGTCAGTCCGGCGCTGGCGTCGGTGACCAGATCGCGCAGCGCATCGCTCTTGGCGAGTCGTCCCATGAAACCGGAAACACCCTCTTCGATGGCCCGGATCGCCATCTCCTCGGCGCGGGGAGCCTCGAGCCGTCCCAGAGTGACAACCCGCTCGATCTCCTCTTGGACCATGAGCCGGATATTGTCGACGCGGTCAGCCACCACAGATCCCGGCCACACCGCGGAGAACAACGAGGTCACCGGGCCGGTGAACCGCCCAACCGATCGTCTCGCCCGGCCGGTGGTGGCCAGCGCCGCCCTGGCATAGTCGGGCAGCGAGAGGATTGCGCCTACGGCCAGGGCTGTGGCACGCCGCGTCTCCTCGCTCGCCGGGTCTCCAGGGACCATGGCGAGGCGTGCCTCCAATGCCGCTGCGTAATCGGTGAGCCGCTCGAGGCCGAGGGCGACGACACCGGCGACGAGGCGCAACATGGAAGGTGGGAGCCGGTGTTCAACGATGACGGCGGGGACCGGTGGGTCGGTCATGGTCTCGGCACCGCGGCGGCGGCGATCGCCCGATGGTCCAGGTCGGGCGGCAGTGTGCCAAGTGCCAGCCCGTGGTCGGGATCTAGCCTCGAGGCGCAGAAGGCATCAGCCACCTCATGACGCCCCCACCTGACCAACAGGGAGCCCTGGATGGCCAGGGCCATCTGCTCGACCAGGCGTCGGGCGCCCCGCTCGTTGGTTGGGCTCGCCACGGCCCCCTTGAGACGCTGATGGGCGGCGGCGAGACGGCGGTCGGCACCAGCTCCCTCTGAAACCTCGTCGAGTAGAGCGTCAACCGTCCCCGGGTCACGCGATACGGCGCGCAGCACATCTAGGCAGATGACGTTGCCCGAGCCCTCCCAGATCGAGTTGAGTGGAGCCTCGCGGTAGAGGCGCGGCATGATCGACTCCTCGACGTAACCGTTGCCGCCAAGACACTCGACCGCCTCAGCGACCACCTGCGGCGCCCGCTTCGTGACCCAGTACTTGGCGACGGGGGTGATGATGCGGCGCAGCACGGCCTCCTTGGGGTCGGTCGGTGCTGCATCGAAACTCGCCGCCACCCTGACCATCAGCGCCACCGCAGCCTGGGTCTCGATCTCGAGATCGGCGAGCACGGCCAGCATGAGGGGTTGGTCGAACAGCTTGCGGCCGAATGCGGTCCGATGGGCGGCGTGGTGCGCCGCCTGGGACATAGCCTGTCTCATCAGCGCCGCCGAGCCGATCACACAGTCGAGTCTGGTGCCGGCCACCATCTCGATGATGGTGGGAACGCCCCGACCCTCCTCACCGAGCAGCCTGCCCCAGGCAGCGTCCAACTCGATCTCGGCCGAGGCGTTCGAACGGTTCCCCAGCTTGTCCTTGAGCCGCTGGAGGTAGACGGTGTTCCGCTCACCATCCGGGGTCCAGCGCGGGACGAGGAAACAGGACAGCCCATCCTGAGCCTGGGCCAGCACGAGGAATGCGTCGCTCATCGGGGCCGAGCAGAACCATTTGTGCCCGGTGAGGAGGTACTCGGCCCCCGGGCCACCGCCGTCGATCGGGACCGCACCGGTCAGGTTGGCCCGCACGTCGGAGCCGCCCTGTTTCTCGGTCATCGCCATCCCCATCAGCACACCGGCCTTCTTCGAAGCGGGCTGGCTGGAGCTGTCGTAGGAACGGCTCATCAGCAATGGCTCCCACTCGGCGGCGACCTCTGGCTGGACCCGCAACGCCGGAACCGCCGATGCCGTCATCGAGATCGGGCACCAGTGACCCGCCTCGACCTGGGAGCTCATGTAGGTGAGAGCGGCCCGGGTCACCTGGGCGGCCTGTCGGTCCTCCCAGGGAAGAGAGTGCAGCCCATGGGTCACCGCCAGGTCGAGCAGGTTGTGCCACGAGGGGTGATACTCCACCTCGTCTACCCGGTGCCCGTATGCGTCGTGGGTCCGTAGGCGGGGAGGGAATCGATTGGCGTCGAATCCCCATTGGAAGACCTCAGGCGACCCCACCAGCCTCCCGAAGCCGGGCAGATCGGAGTTGGACGAGCCTGCGCCGCACGCATCGACCGCCTCACCGAGGAGCGGATCGGTGGTGAACAGGTCGTAGCCGACCAGGGGGGGTGGCTGGTTCAGGACCTGATGAGTCGGCGGCATCGGGACTGACGCTAGACGGCACGGGGCACAGCTTTGGGCGACTCTGCGACTAGCCCTCGGGCCGGAAGGCGCCCTCGGTGAAGAGGGAGGCTGCGTTCCACACCATGTATCCCATGTCCCTGGCGGTGGCCGCATCAATTTGGTCTCGTAGCTCGGCGACCCTGTATTCGGTGGTGCCACAGGGCGTCCAATCGAAATCCTGGATCCAGGGACGGATCTGTGCCGTCCCGAGAGGGCGGTCCAATGCGTCGTCCAGTGCGCCCGACATCACCGAGCCGGGGTGGTTATTGGGGCAGTCGTGGCCGAACCATCCGGTCCCGTAGTGGCTCGGATAGACCATGGGTGAGACGACGTCGACCGCATTGGTCAACTCCTCGAGGCGCTGTCCGATGCCGCCGTCGTCGGGTATCGACACGATGAAGCCGAAGATGTCGGCGCCCACCGCGCATCCCTCCGCATGGAGCCGGTCGCGTGCCGTTTCGAGGAACCGAGTGATGGTCTTCACGCGTCCTTCCTCGCTGGTCGGCCCGTCGAAACGGGCCGAGTCGGGATACCCATCCGGGTATCTGACATAGTCGAACTGGATCTCGTCGAACCCGGCCCGGCAGGCTTCGACCCCGATGTCGATGGCGTATTTCTGTGCGGCGTGATCGGTGGGGTCGAGGAACCACTGGCCGTTCTTGGTGAATGGCTCGCCTGTGGCGCGGTCCATCACAGCCATCTTGGGGATGGCTTGGGCGGCCACAGGATCCTGGAATGCCACGACCCGGCCGACCAGGTAGATGTCGCGATCGTCCATGGTCGTGGCGAGCTCGACGGCGTCGTAGTCGGTGCGGCGGGCGCCGATGCGCCTTGCCACCGGAACGTCGCTCATGTGGAAGACCATCCCCGACTCGTCCTTGACGTCCACCACCATGGTGTTGATCTCGGTCCGGTCGGCCAGATCGAGCAGCGACTCCCAGCGGTCCTGCGCCACCACCCAACCGCCGATGTGGAGACCGCGGGCCATAAAGGGCTCCAGGCTCAATTCGAGTTGGTTGCGCCTTCCCACCCATTCGATGGACTTCTTCTCCCAACCGGGCTTGGAGACGACAACCTCACCGGGCACGACCCGACGCAAGGAGAACCGGCCTTTCGGTGTCGTGACCGCATGTGTGCCACCCAGGCTCACCGTGACTCCACCGATCCCGGCGCCCTCGTCGTTGGTGACCCGTCCTTCGAGCACGACGGGATCCATGGTCAGCTCGAGCGGCTCTTGGCGCCTCTTCTCCACGACCAGGGTCGCCGGGGTGAAGCCGCGCGCCGCTGCCACCACCTCGACAGGTGCGCCCTGCCAGGGGACCGAGGCCAGACCGTCGTCGGCGGTGATCATGGGGGTGGACCCGTCGAACCGCACCTTTGCCTTGGACACGGGGTCTCCCCGGTCGTCGATCACCTTGACCTGGAGGAGGGGGGTGTCTGGGACCGTGGTTGCGATCGCGACCGCGCCGCCGCCATCGTCCAGGCGGTCACCTGGAAGCGGGGTGATGGCGTCGGGGAGGCAACCCGTCAGGACGAGCGACAGGACAGCCGTCCCGCTGACCAGCACCAGTTGTTGGTGCCGTAGCGGTCGCATTGAGGTCGCGAAAGGCTAGCTACGGAACTGCCGATAACATGCAGCGAGCGTTATGCTTGCAATTGCAAGCACTCCACATCATCGACATGCAGACCCACATTCACACCCTGCGCGACGGCACCGCGATATCGGTCCGCCCACTGAAGCGCTCCGATAGAGACCTGATCGCGGCCGGATTCGATTCGTTGTCCGATGAGTCCCGCTACCGGCGATTCATGGCCCCGACCTCACGGCTCACCCCGCGCCAACTCGACTACTTCACCCAGGTGGACCAGATCGATCACTTCGCCTGGGGGGTCCTCGGCCCGCTCCCCGAGGAGCGGCCAGTGGCTACCGCCCGTTACGTCCGGTTGAACCAGTCGCCAGAAATCGCCGAGCTTGCGGTCACAGTGGTCGACGAGTTCCAGGGGCGCGGTGTTGGGAGCCTCCTGGTCTCGGCGACCGCGTTGGCTGCGGAGCACAACGGCATTGCCCTGCTCAAAGCCCATCTGCTCGCCGACAACCATCGGATGCTCGCCTTACTTGAGCGACTCGGCGGCACCGTGACGGAGGTTGAAGGTGCGACCGTGGTGGTCGATCTGGCAACCGGCCCTGCCGCCGAGTTGATCAGCGCTGAGGAGCGCCATCCGCTGACACGGATGATCGAGGCGGCCCCGCTCGCCGCCTGAGTCAGAAGGCGGGCTCCGGTGCCGCTGCCTCACCGTCGAGGACCGCGGCGAGCTCCCGGTAGGCCTGTGCGGCCGTTGATCGGGGGGCGTGCTCCAAGACCGACAATCCCCTCCCCGGGGACTCCGCCACCCGGATTGAGCGGGGGATGGGAGGCTCGAGCAGGCTTACCCGATAGATGTCTCCCACCTGCTCGAGGATCCGGCGGGCCAATCTGGTACGGCCGTCGTACATGGTCGCCACCACGCCAAGCACGGTCAGACCGGGGTTGGTGAAGGTGCGCACCTCCTCGACCGTTTCGAGCAACTGCCCCACCGCCCGGTGGCTCAGGGTTTCCGGCTGCAGGGGAATGAGGACCTCGGTCGCCACCGTCAGCCCGTTGATCGTGAGGATCCCGAGCGATGGCGGGCAGTCGAGAATCACAAAGTCGTAGCGGTCGAGCACCGGCGCCAACGATCGCGCCAGCGCGTGCTCTCGACCGGTGCGGGCCACCAGATGCACCTCCGCGCCGGCGAGGTCTATGGCGGCGGGGAGGATGTCGCAGCCGGATGCCTCCCATAGAACTGCCCCGGCGTCGACCTGACCCATGAGTACGTCGAAGAGCGACTGCTGTAGCTGGTCGGCGTCGATCCCGGCGGAGTAGGTGAGCCCCGCCTGGGGGTCGAGGTCCACCAACAAGACCCGGCGCCCCCGCTCGGCGAGCGCAGCCCCCAAAGAGTGAACCGTTGTGGTCTTGGCCACCCCGCCCTTCTGGTTGGCGACCGCGATAACCCGGCCCATCGCCGGAGGCTATCTACGAAACCCGCGGCTACGCCTTCGATGACGCGGTTCAGGCTGTGCCTCCCCCGGTGAGGGGAGGCGCGAGCCGAGCGAGCGGAGGGGGTGGCTCTCATGGCGGCGGCGGGTATCACCTTCCCCCCTCCGGGGGGACGGATAGGGAGTCTGCCGTCTTCCGTCTAGCTCCGCTCTAGGTCCAGCGCGGCGGAGTTCATGCAGTAGCGCAGACCGGTCGGTTGTGGCCCGTCGGGGAAGACGTGCCCGAGGTGGCCATGGCAGGTGGCACAACGCACCTCGGTGCGCGCCATCCCCGTGCTGAAGTCGTCGCGGCTCTCGATGGCGGTGGGAGATACCGGCTCCCAGAAGCTGGGCCACCCGGTTCCCGAGTCGTACTTGGTGTCCGACGAGAACAAGGGCGTACCGCACCCGGCGCAGCGGTAGAGCCCGGGCTCCTTCTCGTTCCAGTAGACGCCGGTGAATGCCCGCTCGGTCCCCTCTCGCCGGAGTACTTCGTACTGTTCTGGCGTGAGCCTGCTCCGCCATCCCTCCTCGGTGGTTGGGAGTTCGGTCCGCTCGGTGTCTGTCATGGTGCTCCTTTCGATAGCTTGGTCAACACAGAAGTTGGTCGGTCGGTTCCGGAAAGGATGACAGGAATCTGGTCCGTGCGGCCCCGACCTCGTCGCGTGCCCAGCAGCCGACCAGGTGGTCGTTGACCAGCCCCATCGCCTGCATGAAGGCATACACGCTCGTGGGCCCGACAAACGACCAGCCTCGTCGTTTCAGATCTCGGCTCATCGCGCTCGATTCGGGCGAAATTGAACGCAGGCTCGGTGCCACCTCGGGCACTTCGGGGACGTAGCTCCAAACATATGCGGCTAGCGAGCCCTGCTCCTCGATCAGCCGCAGAGCCAAGCCGGCATTGCCTATTGCTGCGGCGATCTTGCCGCGGTGACGGACAATCCCCGGATCATTGAGGAGGCGGGACACGTCCGCTTCCCCGAACCCGGCAACCGCCGCGATATCGAACCCGGCGAAGGCAGCTCGGAAGGCGGGCCTCTTGCGCAGGATGGTGAGCCAGGACAAACCCGCCTGGAATCCCTCCAGGCACAGCTTCTCAAACAGCAGGCGGTCGTCGCCCACGGGCCGACCCCACTCCTCGTCGTGGTAGATGGCGTACTCGGGCGGGCTTGCTCCCCACCAGCAGCGCGCCCTGCCATCGGCGCCGACCTCGAGTGCGCCCACATCGGCCATGGCGGAATCCTATGACCCAGCCGTACGATGCCGGGATGGCGAACGGACCGGTCCAGCACCTTCCCGCCCTATATGAGCGGCTTGCCGAATGGTGGCCTCTGTTCAGCCACCCCGACGACTATGTCGAGGAGGCGACCTTCTACGCCGCGTTGCTTGCAGACGGGTCGCGCACCAGGCGGACCGTCCTCGAGTTGGGCAGCGGAGGGGGAAACAACGCCTTTCACCTGCGCCGGCATTTCGACATGACCCTGGTCGATCTGTCGCCGGCGATGATCGAGGTGAGCCGGGTGCTCAATCCCGAGTGCGAACACGCTGTCGGCGACATGAGAACCGTCCGTCTGGGCCGCCGGTTTGACGCCGTCTTCGTCCATGACGCGGTCATGTACCTCACTACCGAAGAGGACCTACGAGGCGCCATGGAGACCGCCCATCGGCACTGTGCCTCCGGTGGGGTCGCCTTGTTCGTGCCCGACTGGACCAGAGAGAGCCTTCGACCGTCAACAGACCATGGTGGCCGGGACGGGGAGGGGAAGGCGCTGCGATACCTGGAATGGACCTGGGACCCCGACCCGCGCGACCAGCAGTACGTGGTGGATTTCGCCATCTTGCTGCGAGCGGGAGACGGCAGCGTCCGGATCGAGCAGGACCGCCACTTTCTCGGGGTTTTTCCCCGTGCCACCTGGCTCCGCTTGCTCGAAGATGTTGGCTTCAAGGCGACGGCTGTGGATGTGCCCGACTCGGGCGAATGGCCTGAGGGCGCCGAGGTGTTCCTCGGCCGGTGCTGACGGTGTGAACCGTGGCGAAACTCGGGCTGTGCCGCTCCCGGTAGGCGGTACCCAGCCGTAGATTTGTAACCCGATGGCCACCACCGAAGCCCCGATTGCCCCGACTCCGACCATGGGGTCACACCGAGGGCGACAAGCTGTCTCCGGGGTGGTGGCCGCCTTGGCGGCTCTGGGCGCATCAGAGTTGGTCGCCGGGTTGCTGACCGATGTCCCCTCGCTGCTCGAATCGGTGGGGACGTTCGTCATCGACACGGTGCCGCCTGGCGTGAAGGACGCTGCCATTGGGATTTTCGGCACCAACGACAAGACCGCCCTTTTGGTGGGGTCGGTATTGGTCATTGCCGGCATCGGTGCGGTTGTCGGACTGCTGACTGCCCGGTGGATGGGGTGGGCGGTCATCGCTTTCGCTGCGTTCGGGTTGGCCGGGGCACTGTCGGCCTTGCGGATCCCCGATGCCTCGCCATGGGGTGTCTGGGTGGCGGCGTCGATCGCTGCACTCGTGGGAATCGTGGTGCTGATAGGTCTGCTTCGGCTGGGCATTTCGGCCGTTGACGCGGGCACCGACAAGGGGAGGCGAGCATTCATCCTTGCTGCCGGGTCGGTGGTTGCGCTGGCCGCGCTGGCATTCGCCGGGGGGCGCCTCATCGCCGATCGGGCGAGGCGCATGCTGGCGGGCCGCGACGATGTGGTGCTGCCGGCGGCGACCGAGACCGTGGCCGCGCCACCGGCCCGAGCATCGTTCCAGGTCGAGGGGCTCTCACCCCTGGTCACACCGAACGCCGACTTTTACCGCATCGATACCGCACTAACCGTGCCGAGGGTGGACCTGAGCACCTGGCGGCTCGGATTCACTGGGATGGTGGACCGGCCCTTCGAGATCGAGTTCACAGATCTGATCGAGATGCCCTTGGCGGAGCGTCACGTCACCATCGCCTGCGTCAGCAACGAGGTGGGTGGCAATCTGATCGGCACCGCCAAGTGGATGGGCGTCCCTCTCCCGGCGCTGTTGGAGCGAGCGGGTATGCAACCGGGGGCGACCCAAATCGTGGGACGGTCGGTCGACGGCTTCACCGTTGGCTTTCCCACCGAGGCGGCTCTCGACGGGCGCGATGCCTTAGTGGCAGTAGGGATGAACGGTGAGCCGCTTCCCTTCGAGCACGGATTCCCCGCCCGGCTGATTGTCGCCGGGCTGTATGGGTACGTGTCGGCTACCAAGTGGCTCACCGAGGTCGAGCTCACCTCCTGGGACGCCTTCGATGCCTACTGGGTGCCGCGTGGTTGGTCCAAGGAGGCGCCGATAAAGACCCAGTCGCGGATCGATGTCCCGGTGGATGGCGCCACGATCCGTCCCGGCCAGCGGACCATCGCCGGTGTCGCCTGGGCGCCGACACGCGGGATCAGCGGTGTCGAGGTGAGGGTGGATGGCGGGCAATGGCAGCCCGCCGAGCTCGCCGCCGAACTGGCCGATACAACATGGCGCCAATGGCGGATGCCGTGGGAGGCGACCCCAGGAGCTCACTCGATCATGGTGCGTGCCACCGACGGCAACGGTGACGCCCAAACCGATGAGGTTGCACCACCGGCCCCCGACGGAGCGACCGGCTACCACTCGGTCGTAGTCAGTGTGGAGTGAGCAAGAGGGATGATGGAAGACGGCTCGTTCGATTCCGTCCCCCCGAAGGAAACGATTCCCTCTCCCCGAGGGGGAGGGGGGCATGGCGAACTCCCAACGGTGCGAAAGCCGCGCCAGGCTCACCTCTGGGAGGCTCGGTGCTCCCTCCTGCCCGCTGCTCCGCAGCGGGTCCCTTCCCCCCTTCGGGGGACGGAAGCAATGCGCCGCAAGGCCATGCCAAAGGTTTCCCCTCCCTCACCGGGAGGGGGAGTCGACTCCCACTGAGGAAAGTGGGTCTACCCCCGGTCACCGCGGTAGTGCTTCGGGAGTAGGTGAGCACCGTCACCGCGGTGGCCCGGAGGGAGCCACATCCCGACGAGCGGCCGTGGTTAGCATCGGGCACAGTCGTGCTCACCATCGCCCAGCTGTCGGACATCCACTGCGGCTCTCTGTACTTCGACCCCGGCCTGCTCAATCACGCCGTCGAAGAGGTGCTCGCCCTCCAACCCGACATGGTGGTGGTCGCCGGCGATCTCACCCAGGAGGGCTACGCCAACGAGTTCCAGATGGCGCGCGACGCGCTGCGCCCCCTGCTCGACGAGCTGCTCACCGTGGTCGTCCCGGGGAACCACGACGCCAAGAACGTCGGTTACGTCCATTTCGAGGACCACTTCGGCAAGGGGGACGCCGGAAACGACGTGGTCGTCGACCTAGCCAGGGGTGTCACACCGGAGCGGGTCACGTTGGTAGCGGTGGATAGCTCCAAGCCCGACCTCGCCGAGGGAGAGGTGGGAAGGTTCCGCTACCCGTGGATCCGCGAGCAGTTCGCCACCCCATCGGACTTCCGAATATTCGCACTCCATCACCATCTGGTACCGGTCCCGGGAACGGGGCGGGAGCGCAACACCGTGTGGGATGCCGGCGACGTGCTGGCGGTGCTCGAAGAGAGCGGTGTGGATCTGGTTCTCTGTGGTCACAAGCACGTGCCCCATATCTGGGTGGTCGACGGGATCATGGTGGTCAACAGCGGGACCGTCTCGTCCTTCCGGCTTCGGGGCTACGCCAGGCCGTCGTACAACGTGGTCACCATTGACCCCGAGGCCATCTCGGTAACCCTGATGTATCCGGGTAGCGGCGAGAAGCTGGCCGCCAGGTACGACCGAACCACCCGCGTGCTCGACCGCAACCCCGAGCTGGCCGGCATGTTCTCAAAATCCACGTGGGGCTGGTGAGCTACATCCGCTTCTTCCTCTCGGCGGTCTCCCCCGACGATGTCGAGGAGGTCATCCGCCTGTTCGAGACCGATGTCGTCCCTGCCTTCCGCGACCACCCCGATTGCCTGGGAATCGACCTGGTAATCGCAGAGGAAGCGGGGGTGAGCGGGCTCGTCGAGGGTGGAGTGATCACCCGCTGGACATCGGTGGAGGCGATGGAGGCGGCCCTCGACTCCCCTGAGCTGGTCGCCAGTCAGGAACGGGTGAGGGGCTTACTCCGGCGCGAGCCGATTCGGAAGATCTACCGGGTGCTCGGCTGAGGCGCTTGGGGTGAAGGTAACCGCTGCTCCAGGGCACCGGCCAGAGACCCGATCCCCCCTTCGACCTGCACCACGTTGTGTAGTAGACCGACATCGATCTGGCTCCTATCCGCCCACGGGAGGACCACATCGGCCGCAGCGGCCTTGACCTCGGTGAGAACCAGGTCGCACCGTGGGGCGGCCTCCAGGTCGGCGATGAGCCGGTTGCGTTTTGAGAGGGTATGGATCACCGTCGCAGCCGCGGCGCCGAGACTGCGCAGTTGGGCGGCCAGCTCGTCCCCGGCGGTCACCGGGGCGGTGGTCGCAACTGTGACCCGTCTTCCCTCCACGGACACCGTCGGCTCGACGACATAGCGACCCTCGAAGACAACCGTGCCCGGCGACACCCGGCGCACGACCGCCGCCGCCGATCCACCGTCTTCAACCACGACCACCGCATCCGCCATCGCCAGGCGAAACGGGCCCAGGTACCCGCCGATGTACTCCCCATCGAGTTGGGACCGCATAACCAACACACCGGTGTCAGCACGCGCCGGGGGGAGAGCGGTCCCGCTTCCCTCGAAGATGAGAAGCCCCGGGTCGAGGTCGGTAGCGGCGGCGACCCCGGCGGCGAAAGTGTCGTCCACGGTCACCCCGGCGGGACCGGCGCCGATCCGCCTCGTCCCGACGGTGGGGACTCCGGCGAAGATGGCGTCTTCGACGTAATCCGAGGCGGCGTGGAGTCCGCGGCTGGCCAGCGAGCGGAGCGCATCCACGGGGTCGGCGAGGTTCCCGGGGTCGAGAACCACGGGCTCGGGCGGCCCCCCGCGGCCCATCGTGACCACAACCGGTCTCCTCCCGGCAGCCGCCCAGTGGCGCGCCAAGGCGATCGACACTGCGGTCTTCCCCGTCCGCTTCCCGGTGCCCGTCACGGCGACCGAGGCAGTGTCCGTCAGCCGGGGGGTGGGCGGGGGGTCGAACCGGAACCCTCCGCCGGCATAGGCGACGCCGGCGGCGAGGGCCACACCCACCAGGACGAAACGGGCACGGTGATCGAGTATCGGCTCATCACTCATGTCGAAGACCACGTCGGGGCGGTAGCGGGCGATCAGATCGCCGAGAGTTGAGGCCGGGTCGCCCGAGTGGACCGGGACGGACAGATCGGGGGGACCCGCCGTCTTCTCGGAGCCGCCGAGGAACAGCGCCGCCACCGCAGGCATGCCGCGCCGCTCGAGCTCGACCAGCCCATCTCGCACAACAGATGGGTGGTGTTCGCCGTCGATGAGGACCAAGGCCCGGGTGGAGGTCACCCGGCAGCGAACACCTGGCTCTCCCCCGTGATGCTGGTGACCTCGGCGACGACCACGTCGAGCACCTGCTGGATCGCCTCGTCGAGGTCGGAGGCGTCGACCAGCGAGAACCCGTGCGCCCCGGCCAATGCCTCGAGGTGGGTCTGGATTCGGCGGATGTCACCGAGGTTACGCAGATAGCGCTCAGGGCGCCGGCCATGCTCGCTCTCCAGGCGTCCGATGAAGTGCGCCCGATGCACCAAGGCATCCGGAAGGGTGAGCAGTACCTTGACCACCGCTGCCTCGAGTCGGAACCGGTGGAGGATCTCCTCGTCGAGCATCCCGGGTACCAGGTGGATCCCCTCGACGATTGCGTCCTTGTGCTCGGCGATCATCCTCCCCACCACGCCGTCGATCCCGGTGGCCACCGATCTGCTCTGGCGGAGGAAACCGTCGATCAGGTTCTCATCCTGTCCTCCCACTTCGAACGACGAGCTATGCAGTTCGGGTGCCTGGAGGGCAGGCATGAAGGTGCGCATCACCTCGCGTACCGTGTCGGTGGGGATGACCCTGGTGATTCCGAGGCGGGCGGCGAGCTTGGTGGCCACGGTCGACTTGCCCACCCCGGTGGCGCCTCCGATGAGGACGACGATGGGGCGCGGCGAGCGCTTCGCCGCCCGCCAGGCGAGGTAGCGACGCGCTATGTGATCCCCGACATGGCGTTGCAGGACGTCGGCCGCGATACCGGAGAGCGTGTCGGCATCAACGCCATCTCGTCCCAGCGAGACCAGATCGTGCTCGATGAGCTCGGCCAAGTCATAGGCGCGGCCCGGTGGGATACCGGTGGCCATTATCGAAGCCGCCATGAGCCCCTTCGAGTAGGGCAGGTTGGCACCCTCGCGATCGGCGACCCATACCCGCCGTCGCACGTTGGTATCGGCTCTCCGGTGCGGCATGTCCTCCGCCCCCTCATGTCGGCCGGTCCCGGACCGGCGTTCCGCGGAGAGCCAGCGAGCTGGCCTCCTTCCTGCTGCCTACGGGGTTAGCTGACGGGCTCGGGCCGGAAGGCGCCCTACCCGGCGTACCGGGATTCGCCCCATTGATTTGGGTCCCCCGCCCCGGTCTCTCCGACCGGGCTCGGCGTTGTGGGAAGAATACCGAAAATCTGGCGCTTGCGAACCCGAGAGCCTGGAAATCGTCTCACCGGCCCGCGGAAGCGTGAGGCCCCACCGACCAGAATCTCGCCGTGCAACAGAACCTCCATCTCGATGACGGCGATCTCGACATGTTGGATGGCGCCCGCGGCGACGGTCCCCGGATTGCGATGGAATTGGTGGTCGGGGCGGCGAAGGCCATGGGCGCCGAGCGATTGCTCGACATCACCGGGGCCCACATCGACGGATGCCTCTATCACGGTCAGGCCGGTCTCGACTTCGCTACACGGCTGGTGGAAGCAAATGCGAGGGTCGCGGTGCCGACCACCCTCAACGTCTCCTCTCTCGACCTCCTCCACCCGGAGCGCTTTCGAGGAGATCCGGAGTCGGCTGCCCAAGCTCGTCGGCTCATGGATGCCTACCTCGAGTTGGGGTGCCGCCCCACCTGGACTTGCGCCCCCTACCAGCTTATGGAGCGTCCATCGCTCGGTGAGCAGGTGGCCTGGGCCGAGTCCAACGCCATCGTGTTCGCTAACAGCGTCCTCGGGGCGCGCACCAGCCGCTACGGCGACTTCATCGACATCTGCGCCGCGGTCGCAGGCCGGGCACCGGCGGCAGGGCTCCATCTCGACTCTGGTCGGCGCGCCCGCCTCGTCGTTCGTCTCACTGGCGTCCCGGTCGAGTGGCTCGATGACGATGCCCTCTACCCGGTGTTGGGGCACGCCCTTGGCCGGTTGGCGGGGGCGAGGGTACCGGCGGTGGTAGGTCTGCCTCCAGAAACGAGCGAGGATCGGCTCAAAGCGCTCGGCGCCGCTGCTGCCTCGGTTGGCTCAGTGGCGATGTTCCATGCCGTGGGGGTGACCCCCGAGGCGGCGACGCTCGGCGACGCTCTCGGTGGGTGCGAGCCCGAATACGAGGTGGTCGTGGGTCCCGAGTTGCTCGCCGCCGCTGCCAACGAACTGACCACCGCGGGCGACGGGAGTCTCGACGCCGTCTGCATGGGAACCCCGCACGCCTCACTGGCTGAGCTCGCCGAGTTGGCTCGTCTCCTCGATGGCCACAGGGTGCGGGTCGATACGTATGTGCACACTGGCCGCGGTGATCTCGCGGCAGCCAGCTCGGATGTCGAAGCCCTCGAGGCTGCCGGGGTGCGGATGGTCACCGACACCTGCACCTACATCACCCCGATCCTCGACCCCGCGGCGAGGGTGGTGATGACCGACTCGGCCAAATGGGCCTGGTACGCCCCGGCCAACCTGGGGGTGGACGTGGTTTTCGGATCTCGCGGCGACTGTGTCGCCTCAGCGCTGTCGGGCGAGGTGCGTCGCCGTTCCGCGTTGTGGGGTAGCGGAGACCAGGTCCGATGGGAGGAGACTGCCCCACCAGAACCCCCGGCCGACACGACAACCAGTGTCGTCCTGTTTGCGGGCAGAGCCACCGGCTCGACGCTTCCGCTCGGTCAGCCGCTCTCGTTCTGGGGTGGCGTTGACCCCGCCGACGGCCGGATCATCGACCCTCATCACCCCAACTACGGGGAGTCCGTGGCGGGGCGGGTGGTCATCATGCCCTCAGGGCGCGGATCGAGCTCGTCGTCGAGCGTCCTCGCCGAGTCGCTCCGACTGGGAACCGGCCCGGCTGCGATCGTTCTCTCCGAGCCCGACGTCATCATCGCGGTCGGGGCGATGGTCGCCTCGGCTCTCTACGGCTCGGTCTGCCCGGTCGTGGTCGCCGCGGAGGACGTGCCGTCGGCATCGGGCGTCCCCGTTGAGGTGGTGGCCGGTGATGGAGGAGTGAACCTGGTCTGGTAGTCGCCGATGATCTCGCCGAAACACTCGTCCCAGCTCAATGCACCGCCCACCATGGCTGCCTCGAGCACATCGAGGTGAGCGTGCCAACCGGCGCCATACCCGGCGGCATGGCCGACCCCGAGCATGCGGTGGGTCAGGGTGATCACGGTGCGATCGCCCTCCGCCCGCAGCTCGAAGCACACCGCGCTGTCGGGCTCGCCGGGGAAGCGCCACTCGTACTCGAGCAGGTGAGGAACGTCGACCCGCAGGATCCGACCGCGGGCAAGCCCATCGTCGGTCTCATCGAAGCGGTGCTCCACTGTGCCTCCCACCCGGACGTCGATCTGCGTCGGTGCCATCCACCGCTCGAGTCGGTCGGGCTCGGTGAGCCATCGCCACGTCTTGGCGATGTCGGCCTCGAGGCTTCGCTCGAACCTGATGGTTGCGTGCTGGAGATCTCTCTCGACAATGGTCCCGAATTCGCTCATTGGTCCTCCTCGACTCGCACCGAGCTGATTTGGCTAGAGCACGTCCGTGGGGCGGGGGGCGAAGACCCGATCGAGGCGGAAGGGGTTGTCATCGGTTCGGCCGGTGACGAGATCGATCAAGTGGCGGCTCCCGGCAGGACCGGCCATGATCCCGTGGCCGCTGTATCCGCAATTCGTCCACAGCCCGGCCACCGAGGTCTCGCCCAGCAAAGGTCGATGATCGGGTGTCATGTCGTACTGCCCGGACTGGACCATCCACGACACCGACCCGTCGCGCCAGGCGTCGGCCCAGAAAGGCGCAACCTTGGCCAGCGCCACCGGGCTCGACGGGTCGAGCAGCCGGAAGGCGAAAGCCGCGTCGGGCGGTACGTCCTCGAGGGGCGGTCCTGGTGGGGTTGATGGGTCGGTGTGGAGCAGGTAGGCCCCGGCCAATGCGGGGCGCCAATGGGCGCCGGTGTCATCGTCGATCGTCATCGGCGCAGTAGGTGGCACCGCCGGCAGGTCGGGGACGACCACCTTGTGCCTGACCACCGTCTCGAGCGGTAGCTCAACTCCGGCCATGCTCGCCACCACCCCGGAGAAGGGACCGGCCGCCACCACCACCGTCGTAGCGGCGACCGAGCCGAGCGATGTACCAACCGCGGTGACCCGGTCGTCGGTCACCCCGATCCCGGTCACGTCGCACGACACCACGACGTCGGCGCCGGACCCCTCGATAAGGCCCAGCGCCAGCTGCCTCGGGTCGAGGAAGCCGTCACCGGCGCGGAACCGCGCCTGGAGCACATCGGGGCCGACGTACGGGAAGCGGGACCGAACCTCATCCCCGCTGAGCAACTCGATGTCGCTCTGCCCCCATCGATGCTGTTGCTCGACCAACAGGCGCTGCGGCTCGATCCGCTTGGGTGAGGTCGTTGCCCATAGGTAGCCCTGGCGGCGTACCTGAGGGTCGTGACGACGCTGGCCGGTGATCTCTGCGAACTGGTCGAGTAGCTCGACCGTCTCCCGGACCAGGTGCATCTCCTCTTCGTTGTCGAACTGGAGACGGAAGGCCCCGGTGCTCGCCGCCGTGGTGTGGGTGACCGGGGCCGGACGGCGCTCCAAGATCAGTGGACGGATTCCGGCCCTGGCAGCGTGGAACGCGGTGGACGCCCCGGCGATGCCGCCACCGACGATGACCATATCGGCGGTGCGGGGGAGATCGCTCCTCATGAGCATCGTCAGCTCCAGTCGAGTGCGGAACGCGCCGTCCAGTAGACATCCGGGCTGGTTGCCAGAGGTTGCAGCGATTCCACCTCGGCCTGCGAGAGAAGGAGACCGGCTGCGTCCAGGTTGGAGCGGAACTGGTTCGGGGTCACCGCACCGGACAGCACCGTGTCCACCCACGGCTGAGCGAGAGCGGCGGCGATGGCTACGGCGTCGGTCCCCACGCCGTGGTCGCCTGCCAACGCGGCGAGCTCGGGCGGCGCCGCAGCGCCGGCCAGTCGGCCGTTGGCGAGTGACTCCTTGACCATTATCCCCCACCCTGCCTGGTGCGCCGCTTGCAGGGCGCCACCGGCAGACGGCTCGAGGACGTTCCACGTCGCTTGCACCTGCCGGAAGGGGTTCACCCCATCCACCTCGGCCGCCAGGGCGCGCTCCACCGTCTCCGCCTGGCGGGAGCCGCTGGTGGTTAGACCCATCACCACCCCCTCCTCTGCGCCGATCCGGATGAGCTCTGCCAGGACCTCGCCGTCGTCGAGCACCCCGGTGTCAGGTGTGGCCGAGTGGATCTGGTAGAGGCGGAGCCGCCCCCCGAGCAACCGTCGGCTCTCCGCCCACTGAGTCTGCAACGCAGACAGCGAATGATCCTTCACCTCGTGGACCGGTGCATCCATTTGCCACCCACCCACATAGCGGTAACCCCACTTCGACCCGATCGTCATCTCGCTCGATGGGTGTCTCTCAAGCCAACCGGCGAGGAACAACTCGGCCAGACCGTATGAGCGGGCGACGTCGATGTAACGCACTCCGAGGTCGGTGGCGAGGTCGAGCATCTGGTGGGTGCGGTCTCTCATCGCAGCCTCGGTGCGGTCAGCACCCAGGTCGCCGCCGCGGTGGGGGGTTATGTAGGCCGGTCTGCCCAGCGCGGCCAACCCGATCCCGATCGGGGTGACGGTGAGCCCGGTGGTTGCGAGGGGGCGACTCTCCACTGCGGCGAGTCAAGCACCTGGTGTTTCCTCACCGGTTGGCACCGGGCCGGGCGGGGGACCTTTCGAGGAGCTCGGGCGGGATGCGCGGTTTGGGCTTGGCTTTCTCCACCGGCCCGTCGACGTCCGGCCTGTTGACGACCGATTCTGTCTCATTGGGGATGGCGCCGGCCTGGGGCTGTTCGAGGAGCTCCGGCGGGATGCGCGGTTTGGAAGGGGACGGCGCTGGGTTTTTCGCCGCGGCATTTCGGAGGGATGACGGCCCGGCCCTGATCAGCCGGAGGACGATGAGGCCGAGCACCGCGGTCAGGGTGGTGGCGTAGAGGACCACCATGACGGGTCGGCCGGTGTCGGTCCCGGCGGTGATGCCGTGGATCGCAGCGGCGAGGAAGCAGCCGAAGGTGGCGAAGTGGAGGGTGCGCCAGGCTCGTTGCCCGATCCGGTTACGCAGGTAGAACGAGGGTGTTATCACCGCCAGCGCCCAGAAGGCGACGACTCCCAGAGCAACAGGGACCGGGCGGAACGACGAAGCACCTGGGATCAACAGGTGGCGCAGGTCGAAGTCGATGAACTCCTCGAGCCACAGGCTCACCATGTGGACGACCGTGGCGGCCACCGCGGCCAGAGACAGCGACTCGTGGACCCATGTGAGGTCGCGAGCCGATGCCGAGCGGTCGAGCACTTTGCTGGCGAGCAGCAGCCCCCAGATAGTGGCCCCAGCAAGCAACAGGTAGGCGGCGATCCCCGAGCCCCTGGCCAGCATCCAGATCGGGTTCATGCCGCCAGCTCCAGACCGGGGGTGGCAAAGACCGTCCCGTCCCACCAGACCACCAGACCGGCGCGTACCCAGCTCTGTCCTTCCGCCCACGCCAGCGAGTCGACACCGGAGAGCAGCATCGCCTTGGCCGCTGCTTCGGCCTCGACCGCGGTGGCGGTCAGCGCAGTGGCGGATTGCACCGGGGACTCGACTGGCTCCCCGGTCCTCGGATCGATCAGGTGACTCGCCGTCCGGTTCCCGGCTTGCCAGCGGCGCCGCGTCGTGGAACTCGTGGCGAGGGCACCCTGACCCACCTGCACAGTGGCGACGATCGTCCCGTCGGGGTGGAGCACCTCGACCCGCAGGTCTGGATGATCCGAGCGCAGATCACCGCCGGCATTGACCACGGTGGCCAACCCAGAGTCCACCGCCCGATCGCAGGCCCATCCTTTGGCCACCCCTCCGAGGTCGAGCCGGGTTCCTGCACCTGTCCAGACCGAGCCGTCACCCAAGGTCCACGATCCCGAGGGCACGGGGCCCGGGGCGACCTCGGTATCGGTGACCAACTCGAAGCTGCGGTCGTAGCCCCACGCCTCGACAGCAGCCCCGATTGCCGGATCGACCAGCCCACGCGTCATCATCCGCGCCTGTTCGGCCGCGGCCAGAACGGTATGGAGTAGCGGTGATATGGACGACCAACCCGGGCTGCGGGCGTTGAGATGGGACAACTCGCTGTCAGGGCGGAACCGGCTGCACACGTCCTCGACCTGCTCAAACCATGCGGCGACCCGATCGGCGCCACCGCCGTGGACCCAGACGCTGGTGCCCATTGCTTCGAACGTCGTCATGAGCCGGAGCTCTGCGTGCTGGGAGCAGGGGGGGGTGCGGGCGCAGGGACCGGCGCCGGGGCGGGGGCAGGGGCCGGCGACGGCGAGGTAGCGATCGCAGGTCGGTCAGCGACCGGTGTCGGCGAGTCGTGACGGATGATGACCAGCCCGGCAATCGGTGGCTTGGGAAGGGGCGCTGCCTGTACGAGGGAAGTCGTCACCGTGGGGACGGCCGGCTCGGGCGAGGAAGGGGCCTCGTCGGCGGAGGCGAGGCGTGCCATCCCGGCTGCCGTGGCCGCGGTTACGGCGGCGGTCCAGGCGATGATCTGGGCCACCCGTGCCGGCTTGAGCCGCGTTGCGGCAACGGATTTGGGCTTCTGTACGCCGGTCATGGAGTCGATCCCACGGTGAGAGCCGTCTGCTCGGCACGCAGCACAGCCACCACCGAGCCGGGAAGGCGGCGCAGCTGGGCGGCGGGCACCAGACGGCTGGCACCGGTCTCAGCCAGAACGCGTTGTACCGCGGAGTCCAGCTCGGAGACCAGAGGCTGGGCGGGTATGGCCTGCTGGGTATCGGTCGATGGTGGAGGTGCGGAGCCCGCCGTCGATGGAGGGGTGGACTCCGCGGGCTCTTCCGCACCGCCCACGGTGACCAGCAACAACGCGACGGATGCCGCCGTCACCATGAAGGGGACGACCAGTCGTCGCGACAGACCTCCGGCCGAACCGCCCCGATCAGTCGTCATCGTCTTCGTCCAGGTGGTCGTCGTCCCGGTCGTCGTGCGAGTCGTCGTCCGAGTCTTCGTCCCAATCGTCATCCCGGTCGCCATCCGAATCTTCTTCGGCAGCGCCGCCCGCGGGTGCGGCCGGGACGGCGGCCGCGGGCGGCGTTGCGATGGTCTCGATGATGACCTCGGGAGCGGGTTCCGCAGGGAGCGGCTTCCCTTGTGCCTCGCAGATCGGGCGGAGAGCAGCCAGCGCCGCCTCCTCGACCTGGCTGGCACTCCCTGCTTGCTGGCGCTTGATCAATGCCCGGCCGTCACGGCCGCATGCGAGGCGGTAGTCACGCCCGGTCGCATTGCTGGCGACCGACGGGGGCGTTGCCGCCGTCCTCACTCCTGCCGGGGCGGCGACCGCTACCGGCGCTTGGTCCGTCGTGGTTGGCTGCTCCTCCGGGGGAGCCGAGAGCGCCACCGCCACCAGGGCGATGGCGGGGACTGTGATGGCCCCGATCAGGAGCGAACGGGTCAGGGCGCGTCGCGGATTGGCTTCCATGATTCCCCTCGTCGACAGGCGGCAATGGTCGGGGAGGACGGATCAATAACTCATCAACGAGCGGTCAACGGAGTCAACAATCACACCGCTCCGAGGGTCGACTGGGGTTACCGTCCTCGGGCTCCCCACGAGGATTTCCCGTGATCCCGGTACGCCGCTACTGGAAGTTGTTACGCGACTACCTCCGCCCCCACTGGGCGGGCGTCGCCGTTCTCGGCTTGCTGGTGGGCGGCGGGATCGCCTTCCAATTGGTCAACCCGCAGCTGATGGCGCGGATCATCGATGGTGCCATGGCCGGCGCCGAAGCCTCGACGCTCACCGGGCTTGCCGTGCTCTTCATGGTGGTGGCGGTTGCTCAGCAGGGACTGGCTCTCGCCGCGACATGGATCGGGCAGCGGATCGGCTGGGCGGCGACGAACGAACTGCGGGCCGACCTTGCGGATCACACCATCAGGCTCGACCTCGGGTTCCACAAACAGCGGACCCCAGGGGAGCTCATCGAGAGGATCGACGGGGACGTGACTGCCCTGTCCAACTTCTTCTCTCAATTCGTGGTGCACGTCGTTGGCAACCTGGTGCTTCTGATTGGGATCTTGGTGCTTCTCACCATCGAGAGCCTCTGGATCGGCTTGGTGATGATCGTGTTTGCAGCCATCTCGATGGCGGCGATGCTCCGCGTCCATCATCTGGCGGTTCCTTGGTGGACCGGGATGCGGACGCGCAGTGCTGAGTTCTTCGGATTCGTCGGGGAGATCCTGGGCGGCACCGAGGAAGTGCGGGCCAATGGCGCCGCACCCTTTTTCATGGGGCGACTCACCGGCATTCTCCGCAGCTGGCTGCCCGATCAGGTCCGGGCCGGGGCCGGATGGTCGGCGCTGTGGTCCACCAACGTCTTCGTCTTCGCGTTCAGCACGGCGCTGGTCTACTGGTTGGGAGAGCGCTTGTTCGGCGCTGGCGACCTCACCATCGGGTCGGTCTACCTCGTCTTCACGTACGTCGAGCTGCTCCGTGTGCCCATGGACAGGATCCGCGACCAAATGGAGGATTTGCAGAAGGCTGGCGCCGGGATCACGAGGGTGGAGGACCTGTTCGCCGTCACCACCAAGATCGCCGACCTCGGGGCCGATCATCTGCCCCCCGGCCCTCTCTCTGTCTCCTTCGATCGGGTCACCTTCGGCTATGACGACGAGGACGCCGGGGGCGGGCCGGCGCTTGACGGGGTCTCCTTCGATGTCAGCCAGCAGGTCGTCCTCGGGATCTTGGGCCGAACCGGCAGTGGAAAGACCACCGTTGCGCGCCTGCTCACCCGGTTGTACGACCCGGATGAGGGCTCTGTGGCCGTCGGCGGGGTGTCGTTGCGCGATGTCAACCCGGCCGACCTAAGGCGGAGGGTGTGGATGGTCAGCCAGGACGTGCAGCTCTTCCATGCAACGCTGCGTGACAACCTCACTCTGTTCTCCGAGTCGGTTGACGACCACCATCTGCTCGACGTGCTGTTCCGGCTTGGGCTGGGCGATTTGGCGTTGTCGTTGCCGTCGGGTCTCGATTCCGTCCTCCCGCCGGGTGGGGGAGGCCTGTCGGCGGGGGAGGGGCAGCTACTCGCCTTCGCCCGTGCCTTCCTGGCCGATCCCGGGTTGGTTGTGCTCGACGAGGCGTCGTCGCGGCTCGATCCGGCAACCGAACGGCTGATCGAACGCGCCGTGGATCACCTGCTTGCCGGCCGGACCGGGATCCTCATCGCTCATCGCCTCGCCACGTTGGAGAGGGCGGACGAGATACTCATCGTCGATAAGGGCCGCGTTGTGGAGCACGGCCCCCGCGGCGTCCTGGCCGCCGATTCCTCTAGCCGGTTCGCCCACTACCTGCGTGTTGGGATGGAGGAGGTGCTGGTGTGACCTCGCCTGAGCGCACCATCCCGGCGGCGAGGATCATGGCCCGTTTGATGCGGACCGAGCCGTGGCGCTATCTGGCCAATGTCACCTTGTGGGTGATCATCTACCTGGCCCCGATTGTTCCCGGTCTGCTCACCAAGTGGTTCTTCGACGAACTCACCGGGGATGCCCCCGCCGGCCTGGACGTGACCACCCTGATCGCGCTGCTGATCGGTTACGCCGTGTTCCGGGTCGCCAACATCTACGTTGCCATCTGGAACGACGTGCACTTTCGATTCCGGATGGCTTCGCGGCTTCGAATCAACCTGATGAGCCGAATCCTCGAGTTGCCCGGTGCTACCGCCGTCCCCGGGTCGACCGGCGATGCCATCACCCGCTTCAGGGAGGACGTGGAGCAGATCGAGGAGACCGTGAGCTGGACGGTGGACGTCATCGGCTCGATCTTGTTCTCCACGGTGTCGCTGTGGGTGCTCGCCTCGATCGACGCCCAGCTCACGCTTGTCGTGTTCGCACCCCTCGTCGTGGTGGTCGTCTTGGCGGAGCGGGCCGGCTCGATGGTGGAGCGGGCTCGACGGCAGGCGCGGGAGGCGACGGGAGAGGTGACCGGTGCCATAGGCGAGATATTCGGCGGGGTGCAGGCGGTGAAGCTGGCGGGTGCCGAGGACCGGGTGGTCGGTCATCTGCGCCGTCTCAACCAGGCCCGCCAGAAGGTGATGGTGCGCGACCGAGTCCTCGAGGAGGGTTTGGATGCCCTCTTCTGGAACACGGTCAACCTGGGGACCGGGCTGGTGCTGCTTTTGGCCGCCGACCGAATCGGGCAGCCCGGAGGGCTGACCGTGGGCGATTTCGCGCTTTTCGTCTACTTCATGGGGTTCATCACCGAGAACGTCCACGTACTGGGTCTCTTTATTGCCCGATTTCGGCAAGCCCGAGTGGCAATCGACCTCATGACTGGGCTGCTCGGCGAAGCACCGCCACAGCGTCTGGCAGAGCCGGTCGACCTCCACCTGAAGAACGCACCACCGGCCGTCACCTCCCCGCCCGCCGACGGGCGTCAGCGGCTCACCGCGCTCGAGACCAGAGGGCTCAGCTATCGGCACCCCGACACCGGTCGCGGCATCAGCGGCGTCGACCTGACCATCCCGGCCGGGTCGTTCACCGTGATCGCAGGGAGGATCGGCTCAGGTAAGACGACTCTCCTCCGAGCGATGCTGGGTCTGGTCGTCCCCGATGCCGGTGAGCTCCGGTGGAACGGGGAGAGGGTCACCGACCCGGGCGAGTTCATGGTCCCGCCAAGGGCTGCCTACACCCCACAGGTGCCGCGCCTCTTCTCGATGACGCTGCGCGACAACCTCGATCTGGGGCTCGACCATGACGACACCGAGATCGCTGCGGCCCTCCTTACCGCGGTCCTCGACGAGGACGTTGTCGAGATGCCCGACAGGCTCGAGACCAAGGTGGGTCCGCTAGGAGTGCGTCTCTCCGGGGGCCAGGTGCAGCGCGCCGCTACGGCTCGGGCGCTGCTCCGTCGCGCCGACCTGCTGGTCTTCGACGACCTCTCGTCGGCGCTTGACGTGGAGACGGAGAGGGTTCTGTGGGCTCGGCTCTTCGCCGACCAGAGCGATGTCACTTGCCTGGTGGTCTCGCACCGGAGGGCGGCTCTGCGCCGAGCCGATCAGATCGTGGTGCTCGAAAGCGGCGCAGTCGTAGCTGTGGGACCACTCGATCGGCTGCTGGCAACAAACGATGTGATGCGCGCCATCTGGTCGGCCGACGAAGCGAGCAGAGAGCCCGCAGAACTGGCGCCGGTGCTCTAAACAAGACGGAAGTCGGAAGTCGGAAGTCAATCCGCTCGCCTAGGGCGAGAATCTGCCTCCTCCGGTGCGGGCCAACGGGGGGACGCAAGCCGAAGCGGGGAATTCCGCGAGAATCATGGCTCTCTTTCCTTGATTGGGTGACCTCACTCCGACAGTGTTTCCCTTGCCAGTCGGTACCGTCGTTCTTCCGTCTTCTGTCCTTCGTCTTCCGACTTGAGACGTGCAACTTCACCTTGCACCACTCGTAACTTTGGGTTTTGACAAGCTGAAACCCCGCCCTCTACGGTCTCGCCCCGTGTTGATCAACCAACAGGAGCGCGAGGCGCTCAAAGCGATCTGGCGGCTTGCCCAGAATGGCGCAGATGCGCGGACCGGCGATCTCGCGGTTGCCTTGGGGTGCAGCCCGGCAACCGCAACAAGCCGGGTGAAGAGACTCACCGCCGATGGCCTGGTTGACCATGCCCCGTATCAAGGGGTGACACTCACCCCGAAAGGAAGCCGACTGGCGGTGGCTGCAATCCGCCGCCATCGGATAGTGGAGCGGTTCCTGGCGGACACGCTCGGGTACCGATGGGATGAGGCTGATGCCCTATCGGTGACCTTCGAGCACCATCTGCCACAGGAGGTCGAGGAGCGTCTCTTCGTGGCGCTGGGCCGACCTACCACCTGTCCCCACGGGTTCTCCATCCCCACCGGAGATGCCGATAGCCTTCCGGTCCTACCGACGCTCGACACGTTGGAGCCGGGAGACGTCGCCGAGGTGGCGATACCGGGCACAACCAACCCCGACGTGGTGAGCTTTCTCAACGAGTTGGGGATTCGCCCCGGTGTCGAGGTCCAACTGAAGGAAAAGCAGAGGTTCGAGGGGCCGCTCACCCTGAGTGTCGCCGGCAGCGAGCGCACTTTGGGGAACCGGTTGGCCCGCGAGATCTATGTCCGACCGAAGAAGGAGAGCAATCGATGAGCGTCGTTCTGGCCGCGGAGGGCGGCTTCCAGGAATTCACGCTCGGCACCGCCGAGTGGTTCTGGCTGATATTCGCCGCTGTGACTGCGGTGATCGCCCTCATCGTTGGTCTTGCCCTGTCGCGCACCGTCATCAGGGCGGACCAGGGCACTCCGAAGATGAGGGAGATAGCCAAGGCAATCCAGGAAGGGGCGATGGCCTACCTGACACGCCAATTCCGCACCATCGTGCTGATCCTGCTCCCGGTCGCCGCCGTGGTCTTCCTCACATCGACGGCGGTCTTTGACGCCGACGGGGCCGAGGTCCTGACCTTCGCCCAATCGGGTACCTACCGGACGTTGGCATTCATCGCCGGATGCTTTCTTTCGGGTCTCACCGGTTTCATCGGGATGAGCCTGGCGGTCCGTGGGAATGTCCGCACTGCGGCAGCGGCCAAGACGGGATCGCTCCCGGCGGCGTTGCGAATCGCCTTCCGCACCGGTGGGGTGGCGGGGATGTTCACCGTCGGCCTCGGACTTCTCGGGGCGACATTGATCATCATGATCTTCCAGAACATCTCGTCGGCAATCCTCATCGGCTTCGGGTTCGGGGGCTCGTTGATCGCACTCTTCCTCCGTGTCGGCGGCGGAATCTTCACCAAGGCAGCAGACGTGGGCGCCGACCTGGTGGGCAAGGTGGAGCAGGGGATCCCGGAGGACGACCCGCGCAACCCCGCCACCATCGCCGACAACGTCGGCGACAACGTCGGTGACTGCGCCGGGATGGCCTCCGACCTCTTCGAGAGCTACGAGGTAACCCTGGTGGCGTCGATCATCCTCGGTGTGGCCGCATTCGCCTCGATCGGCGCCAACCCGGCGCTCGGATTGATCTTCCCAGTGATCGTGCGCGCCATAGGCGTGCTCGCTTCGATCGTCGGGGTGTTCGCGGTGCGGGCCACCGACCGGGACCGGACCGCCATGGCTCCGATCAACCGGGGATTCCTCACCGCCGGGATCCTCACTGTCGTCGGGACCCTTGCGGTAGCTCTGTTCTATGTGGGCAACGACAACGGCGGTGAGGGATGGAAGGTGTTCGCCGCAGTGGTCGCCGGGCTGATCCTGGCGCAGGTGGCGAGCCGGCTCACCGAGTATTTCACCTCGACCGAGGAGAAGCCGGTCCAGGAGATCGCCGATGCCACCCGCACTGGTCCCGCCACCACCGTGCTCGCCGGGACGAGCATCGGGCTCGAGTCATCGGTGTGGGCGATCGTGGCCATCGCCGGTGCCATCGGTGTTGCCGTCGGGCTGGGCGGGGGGGACCTGATGTTCTCGCTTTACTTGGTGGCGCTCACCGGGATGGGGATGCTTGCCACCACGGGTGTGGTGGTATCCGAAGACACCTTCGGCCCGGTCGCAGACAACGCCGCCGGGATCGCCGAGATGTCCGGCGAGTTCCAGGGTGAGGCGCAGCGGATAATGGTGAGCCTCGATGCGGTGGGTAACACCACCAAGGCGGTGACCAAGGGCTTCGCCATCGGCTCGGCGGTGATCGCCGCGGTGGCGCTGTTCGCCTCTTACATCGAGACCATCGGGGGCGAACTGAGCCTCGGCCTCGAGGGGAGTGCCCTGTTCGAGAATGTAGCGACCTCGATCAACTTGGCTCACCCGGTGACGTTCATCGGGCTGCTTATCGGTGGCGCCGTTCCCTTCCTTTTCGCATCGCTGGCGATCCGAGCCGTTAGCCGGTCGGCTGGCGTGGTCGTGGAGGAGGTCAGGCGACAGTTCGCCGACGGCAAGATCATGTCGGGGGAGAAGCGGCCGGACTATGGGCCGGTGATCGACATCTGCACCCGCGCCTCGCTGCGCGAGTTGGCAACACCGGCGCTGCTGGCGGTGCTCACCCCGCTGATCATCGGGTTCGGGATCAACTACTTCGCGCTTGGTGCGTTCCTGGCGGCGGTGATCCTCACCGGACAGTTGATGGCCAACTACCTGTCGAACGCAGGCGGTGCCTGGGACAACGCCAAGAAGTACATCGAGGACGGGCATCTCGGCGGCAAGGGATCGGAGTCACACAAGGCGGCGGTGATCGGCGACACGGTCGGTGACCCGTTCAAGGACACGGCCGGGCCCGCCCTCAACCCGCTGATCAAGGTGATGAACCTCGTGTCGCTGCTGGTTCTCCCGGCGGTGATCGCGCTGCAGGACAGCGGGTGGCGGTTCGTCGTTGCCGGGGTATCGCTGGCCGTGTTGCTTGTCGCGATTTTCATATCGAAGCGCAGCGGCGCCGTGCTCCGCCCCACCGAGGAGGAGCCCCTGCGGGCGGCAGCTTGAGTTGGTCCCGTCCGCTCCCCGGCTAGGACGACAGAGCGGGACAGCATGGGACGGACACTTGGTGTCGGGCCTCTTCCCGATGGTAAACACTCGTGCCGTGTACCACTCCCCGTCCCGACTCCCGACTTCCGTCTTCCACCTTCCGTTTCCCATCTCGGTGGGGGAAGGGGTGGTTGGGGAGGGTGATGGCGCGACCTATTTGCCATCCAAGTGGTACACCATTTCTACACCTAGCGTGTATATTTGGTGTATGACCCGGGTTCGCACCAACATCGAAATCGACAGCCGCTATGTCGAGGCAATCATGGACCGCTACGGGGTCAGGACCAAGACCGAGGCTGTCGACCTTGCCCTCAGACAGCTCGCCGGGTTGCCGATGACCCGTGAGGAGGCCCTGAAGATGCGTGGCGCCCACGCCATGGAAACTCCGCCCGAGGATGCTGGCCCCACTGGCGGGTCGTGATACTTGCCGACACCTCGGCCTGGGTCGAGTACGACCGGGGAACGGGCAGCCCGGTAGATCGGCGTCTCACAGAGCTGATCGCGGCCGGCGACGAACTCGCCGTCACCGAGCCCGTTGCGATGGAAGTGCTCGCCGGAGCTCGCGACGAAGCGAGCGCTGCCGACCTCCGGCGCCTGCTGCTGAGATTCCATCTCCTCCGGTTCGATTCGGTGGTCGACTTCGAAGGCGCTGCCACCATCTACCGGCGGTGCCGACGCTCAGGGATCACTCCGAGGGGGATGGTCGACTGCATGATCGCCGCGGTTGCCTGGCGGACCAGAGCATCTCTGCTGGTCCACGACGCCGACCTCAATCGCATCGCCGCCGTAGTCGAAATCGACCTCGACCCGGATTCACTCTCCGAGTGATGGGACTCGGGACTGCTTCCGCCTTCCGTCTTCCGTCTTCCGCCTTCCGTCTACGGTTCCGCCCACATGGATCTGGGTGGGTCGATCGGTTCCGCCACCACTCGGTTCTTCACCTACGGAGGACCGGACGATCCGGTGCGCCTCCAGAGCGGCGCATCGCTCGCCCAGGTGACCCTGGCCTACGAGTTGTATGGCGAGGTCTCCCCGGAGAGAGACAACGTGGTCCTGGTCATCCATGCTCTCACCGGGAGCCAGCACGCCGCAGGGTGGAACGAGATGGTGGCCGGGATAGGCGACCGGTGGACCGAGGAGTGCTGCCTGGGATGGTGGGACGCCTTCATCGGGCCGGGCCGCGCCATCGACACCGATCGTTTCGCGGTGATCTGCGTCAACTACCTGGGTGGCTGCTATGGGTCCACGGGCCCGGCCAGCCTCGACCCGATGACCGGCCGCCACTACGGGTCGAGCTTTCCGGCGGTGACCTTCGACGACATAGTCGACAGCCAGGTTCGGTTGCTCGACCACCTCGGGATCGACCGTCTCCACGCTGTGGTGGGGGGGTCGGTCGGTGGGCAGATGTGTCTCAGCCTGGCCACCCGGTACCCCCAGCGGGTCTCGATCGTCATCCCGATAGCCGCCGGGCTGCAGACCACGGCGCTGCAGCGCCTCCACAACTTCGAGCAGAAGGTGGCCATCCTCCACGACCCGGATTTCGCCGGTGGTGACTTCTACCAAGGGCCGTCGCCCGATCGGGGTCTGGCTCTGGCACGGATGATCGGGCACAAGACATTCGTTTCGCTCTCCGCCATCGAGGAGCGCGCCAGGGGGGAGGTGACGTCGCCGGGTGAGGCGCTGGGCGGCCGGATCCGCCACCCGCTCGAGTCGTACATGTGGCACCAAGGGAGCAAGTTCGTCCGCCGCTTCGACGCCAACACCTACCTACTGCTCATGGAGGCATGGCAGCGCTACGACCTGGTCGCCGAGCACGGCGGCTCGGCCGTGCCCGCCTTCGCCCGTTGCCGCCACCAGCGCTACATGGTGTTCAGCATCGATTCGGACGTCTGTTATTACCCCGAGGAGCAAGAGGCGCTGGTCGGCGCGCTCAAAGCCGCCGGGGTCCCTGTGAGGAGGATCACCGTCCACTCCGACAAGGGCCACGACTCCTTCCTTCTCGAGCCCGAGTTGTTCGCACCACACCTCGCCGACACGCTGGAGAGGGAATGGAAGGTGGACTGAGGTCATAGGGCCCCTTGGGGACCTGCTGGTAACGTCGCCGCCGGGATGGGTGCACGGTGACGATGAACGAATGGTGGCTGCTGCTGGTCTTGCCCGTGGGGGCATACCTGATCGGCTCGATCCCTTTTTGCTTCCTCGCCGGGAAGGCTTCCGGCGTAGACCTTCGCACCGTGGGCACCGGTAACCCGGGGGCGGGAAATCTGCGGCGGGTGGTCGGCTTCCCCGCTGCTTTGACCGCCGGGCTGCTCGATGGGTTCAAGGGCCTCTTCGTCGTGCTGGCTCTCCTGGGGAAGGTCCCAGACGCCGTCCTCGTCGTCACCGCCCTCGCCACCGTGGTTGGTCACAACTGGTCGATCTTCCTCGGGTTCCGGTCGGGGCGTGGGCTGGCCACCGCGGCGGGTGTCGTCCTCGCCATATCGCCCCTGCTGCTCCTTTGGCCGACCGGATGGGCTATCGCCGGATGGTGGATCGGGGGAGGCGTGGCCGGGTTCATCGGCTGGACCGCTCTCCCCTTCGTCGCCGCCTTGGTCGACGTGCCGCAGGTGGCGGTCCCGGTGACCGCCGGCCTCGCCGTGCTCATCCTCATCCGTCGGATTCAGGGCAACAGCGATGCGGTCCCCGGTTGGCATGCCGCCGCCCGCCGGATTCTCTTCGACACCGACCGCGCCGTGAGCAAGCTGGACCGCTGAGGGTGCGGCTTCCGAAGTCGCGCTGGCTGCAATGGCCGGCATGGGTGGCGCTCGGGGTGGGCGCCTACCTGGTGGCGGTGGGCTTCCTCGGCGAGCGGACCCGGCTCCCGGCGTTCGACCTGACGGAATGGCTGTCGCTGGTGGCGGCTTTGCTGGCCCACACCGCTGCCATCGCAGCCTTCGGGCTCAACTTCATCGAAGCGGCCTCGCTTTCGGGCATATCAGTGAGCCGGTGGGGCGGCTTCAAGGCTGCCCTGGTGGCCACCGGGGTTGCCCGCCTCATCCCCGCAGGCGGCGTCTTCACCCCGGCCGCCATGGCTTGGACGGTTCGACGGGAGGCACCCAGGACGGGTGGCCCGGCGGCGAGGGCGACCGTGCTCGCCTACGGCTCGTTGCTGGTGGTCACCGGCGTCGGTGCCCTCTGGGCCGCATCCATCGGCCAGGAGACGACTCTCAGCGTGTCGATGGTGATGTTGGGGACCGCCCTCACCGTGCTCGGCGGCGTGTTCTGGGCCGGGTCCGGCCGGTTGGCGTCGTTGGTCGGCCTCCTCCCCGAGGGAGTGCGCAAGCGGGTCTCGGCGACGCTCATCGACCGTCCGGTGACACCGGTCGAGGTCATGACCGTCCTCGCCCGTACCGGTTTCGAGGTGCTGGCGCTCGGGTTGGTGCTCCGGTCGGTCGGGATCGACCTACCCGTGCCCGCCCTGCTCGCCGCATACGGGTTCTCGCAGCTGGTCGGCGGCCTGCCCGGACCGCCGGGAGGGATAGGGCTGGTCGAAGCCGGCCTGATCGGGGCTCTGGCGGCGTTCGGAGTCGATCCCCAAACCAGTCTTCCCGCGGTGCTCGTCTACCGGCTGGTGTCGTATTGGATCCCGGCTGCAGCCGGGTTGCTCGCCGGCGGGGCAGCCTTCGTCAGAGCGGGCAAGCCGACCCCAGCCGAGGTCGCCGATTCGCCGCTTCTCGACGAGCTGGAGACCGCCGACCTCCAGCTTTAGCTCTATCGGCCGGGAGTCACCCTTTTGCCGGCTGGCGTCCCGGCCCGGGCGGGCCGGCGAAGCACTGGGCGATCTCCATCCACTGTCGGGCGGTGGGGCCATCGACGGTGAGCCCGGTGTCGTCGACGTGACGCCGCTGCGTCACCACCAGCGAGAAGTCCTCGAGCGTGCCCACCACGGACTGAGTTTCGTTCTCGTTCCAGCGGTGCACCTCGCCGTCGCTGTCGGTCAACTCGACCCTCACCCTGTGGTCGGGGACTGCTAGCTCGCGGTTTTGGAAGCTCCAACCGAAGGTCTTGACACCGAGCGCAGCCACGTGGCGCAGCGCGCCGCCTGCCAGGAATTGGACCTCGAGGGCATCGGCGATGTCGGTGCCATGGGCGAAGGTCTCCATCACCCGCGCACCGACGAAGGTGCGGCTCGCCATCGACGGGCCGAACCAGACGACCCGCGCCGCCGGGTCGAGCTGGCGGAACGCATCCTGAGCGGCGCCCCGCGCCCGGCGCCACCAATCGAGGAGCTCTGACCCTGGTTTGCCCTTCCCCAGGTCGATGGCGACGGCCATGTACCCGTCGACCCCACCGCCGAGCAATTCGTTGACCGATGAGGCGAATTTGTCCGGGTCCCGGGCCGCAAGCTCGGCCTGTTCCTCAAACCAGGCGAGGTGGCTCACCGTGTCCCCGATGCTCCAGCCCTCGGCGGGTGTGGGCCGTTGCCACGCCTCGTCGTCGAGCGGCTCGAGGATGGCGTCGAGCTTGCGCTCTATCTGGTCCAGGTCGGCGAGGACATCGTCCACCAGGCCGACGCTACTCGGGGAGTCCGGGCCTTGTCGGGTTGCTCACTCCACGACAATTAGGGTCTGTGCGGCTTCCACTTGGTCTTCCGGCTGCGCCTTCACCGAGATCACTTTTCCGGTATGAGGGGCACGAAGCGTGTGCTCCATCTTCATGGCCTCGAGCACCAACAACGCCTGCCCCGCCACGACCGGGTCGTTCTCGGCGACCAGCACCTTGACCACCCGCCCCGGCATCGGGGCATGGAGCGAGCCTGGGATCTCCTCGGCGACCGCATCGGGGAAACGAAGATGCTCCACCAGGTGCGAGCAGCCCTCGGGACCGTCCACCCAGGTGTCCCTTCCGCGGCGATGAACCCGGTACCTGCGGCGAACCCCATCGGACTCGATGTCCACCCATGTGGCCGTCACCTGGTGCACCGCCAGACCTGGCACCGAGACGCCGTCGACCTCGACCTCGAGTCCCGCTCGGGCGAACCGATAGCCGACCGCCACCGTTCCGTGCGGCCCGTCGAAATCGACCCGTTGCGGCTGCGATGGGTTGTTGCGCCACCCTGAGGGCACGCCCGCAAGCACCGGCGGCTCCACCCGTCGCTCCGCCTGGACGGCCAGCGCCGCGGCGACGGCGTGGAGCGACGTCTCGGAGGCGGTGGGGAGTGGTCCGCCCAACTCGGCCGGATCGTGTCGCTCGAGGAAACCGGTATCGGCCTGCCCGGCGGTGAAATCGGGATGCCGGAGCACCCGCACCAGCAGATCGCGGTTGGTGGTGACCCCGTGGATCTCGGCGCCGGCGAGGGCAGCGGTCAGCACCGCCACTGCCTCGGTGCGGTTCGGGGCGCGGGCGATCACCTTGGCCAGCATCGGGTCGTAGTAGACGGTTACCGCCGAGCCATCCTCGACACCGCTATCGACCCGGACGCCTGGGTGGGTGATACGGAAACGGTGCAGCGTGCCAGTCGCTGGCAGGAAGTAGGTGGCGGGATCCTCGGCGTAGAGCCGGGCTTCGACGGCGTGGCCAAGCATCTCGGCGGCGGCCACCTCGGGAGGGAGCGGCTCGCCTTGGGCGATGCGCAGCTGGAGCCGCACCAGATCGAGTCCGGTGACCGCCTCCGTCACCGGGTGCTCCACTTGGAGCCGGGTGTTCATCTCGAGGAACCAGAACTGCCCTTCGTGCAGGAGGAATTCGACGGTCCCTGCCGAGACGTATCCGACCGCACGGGCGGCGGCGGTGGCCGCCTCACCCATACGACTTCGCAGCTCTGACCCGACGGCAGGCGACGGGGACTCCTCGATGATCTTCTGGTGACGGCGCTGGATCGAGCAGTCCCGCTCAAAGAGATGAGCGACCGCCCCCAAGCCGTCGGCGACCACCTGGATCTCGACGTGGCGCGCCCTCTCCAGATAGTGCTCCAAGAAGACGGTGGCATCACCAAAGGCCGACCCGGCTTCCCTGGCGGCCCCTTCCACCGCCTCGCCAAGGTCGCCACGGCCATGCACCACCCGCATTCCCTTGCCGCCGCCACCGGCCGACGCCTTTACCAGGACCGGCCACCCGATCTGTTCGGCAGCGTTCGCCATTCCATCTTCGTCAAGGCCGGTCAAGTCGATCGAGGGGAGGGCGGGAACCCCGGCCTCCTCCATGATCCGTTTCGCCTCGAGCTTCGAGCCCATCGCCGCGATCGCAGACGGCGGGGGTCCCACCCACACCAGTCCGGCGTCGATGACGGCCTGGGCAAAGGAGGCGCTCTCGGCGAGAAACCCGTACCCCGGATGAACTGCATCGGCACCGGTCAGCTTGGCGGCGGCGATGATGCGGTCGCCTCGGAGATAGGAGTCGGCAGGGGTGGTCCCACCGAGCGGCACCGACTCGTCGGCTTCGGCGACGAACGGCGCATCGGAGTCCGGTTCGGAGAAGACAGCGACGGTGGCCATCCCCATCGCCTTGGCGGTGCGGGCAACCCGTCGGGCGATTTCGCCCCGGTTGGCCACGACCAGCTTGGTGATGCGGGTCACATGGCTGAGGGTAGTTGTGGTGCCGAGATGGACGGCTGGCGCATTACATCCGGAAGACGCCGAACTCGGCGGTGCCACGCACCTCGCCGGAGTGGGCGGCGGAGAGACCGATCCCGAGCACGGTCCTGGTGTCGCGCGGGTCGAACAGCCCGTCGTCGCGGACGCGGGAGGTGGAGAAATAGGCCAGTTCCTCGTGCTCGATCTGTTGCTCGATGGAGGCCCGCATGGCGGCGTCGGCGTCCTCGTCGAAGGGTCGTCCCTGCGCCTCGGCCGCCTGCCTTCCGATGATCGACATCACCCCGGCGAGTTGCCTGGGGCCCATGACCGCCACCTTGTGGGTGGGCCAGCCAAAGACGAACCGGGGGTTGTACGACTTGCCGCTCATCCCGTAGTTGCCCGCCCCATAAGAGACGCCGGCCATGAGCGCGAGATGGGGAACCGTGGAGTTGGCCACAGCATTGATCATCTTGGCCCCGTCCTTGATGATCCCCCTCTGCTCGTAGTCCCTCCCCACCATGTACCCGGTGGTGTTGTGGACGAAGACGATCGGGGTGTCGTAGCGGTTGCACAGCTGGATGAACTCGGTGGCCTTGTGAGCTTCCTCGGAGAAGATGACACCCTGCTGGTTGGCTACGACCCCCACCGGGAAGCCGTGGATCGACCCCCAACCGGTGACCATCGACGTCCCGTAGAGCGGCTTGTACTCGTCAAAGAGTGAGCCGTCGAGGACCCTGGCCAGCACTTCGCGCATGTCGAACGGGACGCGCGGGTCTCGTGGGATGATCCCGAGGAGGTCCTCCGGGTCGTGTATGGGCTCCTCGGCCGGCATGCTCGGGCCCGGACCCATCTTCCGCCAGTTGAGATGAACCACGATCTCGCGGCCGATGCGGATGGCGTCGAGCTCGTCGAGGGCGAAGTAGTCCGACAGCCCAGAAGTCCGGGAGTGCATTTCGGCCCCGCCCAGCTCCTCGTCTGTTGATTCCTCACCGGTGGCCATCCTGACGAGCGGTGGCCCGCCCAGGAATACCTTGGCCCGCTCCTTGACCATCACCGAGTAGTCGCACATGGCTGGGACGTACGCCCCACCCGCAGTAGAGCTTCCGAAGACGATGGCGATCGTTGGGATGCCCTTCTTTGACAGCTGGGTGAGGTTGCGGAACCATTTGCCGCCCGTGATGAACACCTCGGCTTGGTCGGGCAAGTCGGCGCCTCCGGACTCGACCAGGTTGACCAGAGGGAGCCGGTTCTCCATCGCGATGTCCTGCGCTCGCAGCGACTTGGCCAGCGAGTAGCGGTTGGACGACCCTGCCTGGCTGGTCGGATCGTGGGCCGAGATGACGCATTCCGCACCGGAGATCACCCCGATCCCGGTGACCACATTGGCGCCGAGGGGCTTGTCCGAACCCCACGCCGCCAGGGTGGACAGCTCCAGGAAGGGTGAATCCCGATCGAGCAGCATCTCGATCCGCTCTCGCGCCAGTAGCTTCCCCCGCGAGCGGTGACGAGCCACGTACTTCTCGCCCCCGCCGGCGCGAGCCTGCGCCAGCAACGCCTCGAACTCGTCGAGACGCTCCAACATCCAGCTCCGGTTGGCGACGAACTCGTGGTCGGCTTGGTCGACCCGGGTGGGGAGCGGGCGCATTTCGCGAGGTTATCCCGGGGCTGTCGTCTCGGCGGAGATCGGTGGTATCAGCGACCTCCCGGCTGGCTCGTCAGGGAATGACCAAGCCGGAGATTCACCGTCTGCGAACCACAGGAACCGAAGCACGAAACATCCCACCCGAGCGCACGAGGCGAGGACTGATTCTCTTGGGACTTGCCCCGGCGTTGCTGCTCGTAGTATGGGTGCTCTTCGCCTGGTTACGCACCATCTGAGCTCGACCTGGCTCATCGCTATTGCTCCAGAATGGAGTAAGACCAGCGAAGGAGAGCTGGAGATGCACGACTATGTGATCGTCGGAGCAGGCTCGGCGGGGTGCGTGCTCGCCGCCCGCCTCAGCGAAGATCCAGCGGTGAGCGTTCTGTTGCTCGAGGCCGGGCCACCCGACAACAGTAAGGAAATACATATCCCGGCCGCCTTCACCAAGCTGTTCAATGGTGAGCGCGACTGGGCCTTCCACACCGTCCCGCAGCGCATGCTTGGCGGGCGGCAGCTCTTCTGGCCGAGGGGCAAGACCCTTGGTGGTAGCTCTTCGCTCAACGCCCAGATGTGGGTCCGAGGCGGTCCTGCCGACTATGACGCCTGGGAGGCGGCGGGCAATCCGGGCTGGGGGTGGAGCGGTGTCAGCAGGTACTTCGACCGGGCGGAGGGCCGGGAACGTGACGGCTCGGTGGGACCACTCTGGGTGTCCGAGTTGCGGGATCCGAACCCGCTCACCCGTGCCTTCGTCGCCGCGGCCGAGCAGGCTGGCCACCAGAGAAATCCGAATGTGGACCGGGACGGTTGCGAGGGGGTCGACTTCACCCAGGTAACCCAGCGAAAAGGCCAGCGGCACAGCAGCGCAGATGCCTACCTGAAGCCGGCCCGACGCCGCCACAACCTGGATGTCATGACCAGTGTCCATGCCCTAGGGGTGCTTATAGGCGAGGGCCGCGCTCGGGGCGTGGCCTACCGCCGCGGGGACACCGAAGACGAGGCGGTGGCCGGGCGCGAGGTCATCGTCGCCGGGGGAGCCATCGGATCGCCACAACTGCTGCTTGTGTCCGGCATCGGTCCGGCTTCCGAGCTCGAGGAGGTGGGGGTTCGCCCGGTTGTTGACCTCCCCGGCGTGGGTCGCAACCTCCACGACCACCCGGCGGTCGCAGTGGCGTGGTCGACACCGCGGCCAGTGAGCCTCGCCGCCGCCGAGACCCCAGGCCAGCTTGCCCGTTACTTGGTGGCAAGGCGCGGCATGCTCACGTCGAACCTGGCCGAGGCCTTCGCCATGGTGGAGACCCGCCCTGATCTCGCCGGACCCGATCTGGAGCTGCTGTTCGGACCGGTTCCGTTCATCGATCACGGACTGGCCGGCCCCCCTGGGCACGGGTTCACCGTCGCCCCTATTTGCCTCCAGCCCCGCAGCCGGGGCTCGATCCGCCTGGCCTCGGCCGACCCGCTCGGCCCACCGCTCATTGACCCCAACTACTTCGTTGATCCCGCAGACCTCGAGGTGATGGTGCACGGGGTCGGTCTGGCTCGCCGGATCGCCGAGCAGCCGGCACTCGCCGCCTACCGCGGCGAACCGATCGAGCCTGCGCCCGGCGAAGCCGAGGACCACGACGCCATCGCCGAGTTCGTGCGTCGAGAGGTGGAGACGCTCTACCACCCGGTGGGCACCTGCAGGATGGGCACCGATGACGAGGCTGTGGTCGATCCCGAGCTGCGGGTTCGTGGCATCGGGGGGCTTCGGGTGGTGGACGCCTCGGTCATCCCAGTGATCAACCGGGGGCACACCAACGCACCGACCGTGATGCTGGCGGAAAAGGCGGCCGACATGATTATCCGGGCCGCCGTCTCCGGCATGAAGCGGACCGCCGCAGGCGGCTAGGTTCGGGGCGATGGGCGCACATCCCGAATCGCTGCCATGGACCGGAAACGCCGACGCCGACCGGTTTCTCGCCGAGAGCGGGCTGGCGCTCCTCATTGGGATGCTGCTCGACCAGCAGTTCCCCATGGAGCGGGCTTTCTACGGTCCCTATCTGCTCCAAGAGAGGCTCGGGAAACAGCTCGATTGCACGGTGATCGCCGAGACTGACCCCGACCACCTGGCAGCGATCTTCCGCGGGCCCCCGGCAATCCACCGCTACCCCGGTTCGATGGCGAAGCGGACCCAGGAGCTCTGCGGCATGCTGCTCGAGAAGTATCGGGGGATGGCAGAGCTGCTCTGGCAAACCGCCGAGAGTGGGGACGAACTCCTCAAGAGGCTGCGTGAGCTCCCCGGATTTGGTGTGCAGAAGGCGCGCATCTTCGTCGGCATCGTGGGCAAGCGCCTTGGTCTTGGCCCGCCCGGCTGGGAGCAAGTGGCCGCTGACTGGCCATCGATCGCCGACGTGGCCAGATGGGAAGACGTGGCCGACCTCAGGGCGCGCAAGCGCGAGATGAAGAGCGGTCGATGAGACCGCTCTGATCCCATACCGTGTCCGGCCTCAGCCATCGCCCCCCGATCACAGCCGATCTGGTCGCTTCCTGGCCGCTTGGCAAGCCACTCGTGGTGGGCATCGCCGGGGGTTCGGCATCGGGGAAGTCGCTCATCGCTCAGGAGTTGGTGTCGCAAGTGGGCAGCGATGCGGTCGCCGTCCTCGAGCACGACGGCTACTACCACCACCGTCCCGATCTCCCCTTCGAGGATCGGGCTGCCATCAACTACGACCACCCCGATTCCTTCGAGACCGACCTGATGCTCGAACACCTGGAGGACCTGCTCGCCGGGAGGCGTGTGCTCAAGCCCCGCTACGACTTCGCCGCCCACCTGCGGATGGACGAGACCGCGGTGGTCGACCCCCGCGCTGTGATCTTGATCGAGGGTCTGATGATCCTGGCCGAGCCCGAGTTGCGCCGGCGGTGCGATCTGAAGATCTACGTCGATGCCGACGCAGACCTTCGATTGCTGCGCCGCCTGCGGCGCGACACCCGCGACCGGGGGCGCACCTTTGCATCGGTGATCGATCAGTACGAGGCGACGGTCCGGCCTATGCACCTCCAGTTCGTCGAACCCTCGAAGCGGTACGCCGACATCATCATCCCCGAGGGCTTCAAGCCGAGCGCAGTGCGCACCGTGGGAGGAATGCTGCGGGACCACCTCCGCCAATCGCCATTGTCTACTGTCTCAACGCCATGAGCGAGCGACCAACCGTCGCCATCCTCGGCGCTGGCGCCATGGGTCAGGCGCTGGCCCTCGGGCTGCTCCGCGCCGGTTGGCAGGCTGATGAGATCACGCTTGCGGCGCGCCGCCCGGAGAGGGCCGCCGATGTCGAGGAGAGGGTCGGGGTGAGATGTCTCCTCGATCCGGCCAAGGCGCTCGAAGGCGCGGATCTGGTGGTTGTCTCGGTGAAGCCGATCGACGTCCCGGTGCTGCTCGGCCAGATCGCTGGTGCTGTCACCGAACATCAGGTCGTGCTGACGCTTGCCGCCGGGGTTCGCACCAAGCTTCTCGAGGAGGCAATTGGCCGGGTCGGAGTGGTGCGGGCAATGCCCAACACCCCGGCTCTCGTGGGGGAGGGGATCACCGGGATCTCCCCCGGTAGCCATGCCGACCAGAACGCGGTCGACCTCGCCGCCTCGGTGCTACGGGCTGCTGGCGAGGTGACCGTGATGGATGAGGCGCTGTTGGATGCGGTTACCGCGGTCTCCGGGACAGGGCCGGCATATGCATTCCTTCTCGCCGAGGCGCTGACCGAAGCGGCGGTCCGCGAGGGATTGCCCCGCGATCTCGCCGAACGCCTGGTCAACCAGACCATCAAGGGCGCCGGTGCCCTGCTGGTCGAGACCGATTTGGGCCCCTTCGAGCTGCGTTCCCAGGTCACATCGCCTGGGGGGACCACCGCCGCCGCCGTCCATGTGTTGGAGGAGCGAGGCTTCCGGGCGATCGTCGAGGACGCGGTCCGGGCCGCCGCCGAGCGCGCCCGCCAGCTCGGTTCGGCGGCGGAAAGCGACGACTGAGCATGCCGGGCGCGTTTACCGGGGCGGTGCTGGCGGCGACCCGGTTCCCGCCGGTGCGTGCCGCCTTCACCCGCACTTCAGCCGGTCTGTCGCTTGCGCATCGATTTGTCGCCGGGGAGTCGCTGGCCGAGGGGCTGGCGGCCGCCCGCGAGCTCAACGAGCAGGGTATTCGGGCGTCGCTCGATCACCTCGGCGAGGAAGTGGGTGATCCCGCCGCCTGCCGCGGCGCCCAACGGGTCTACCTCGACTGCATCGAGCAAATCGCCCAGCAAGGGATCGACGGCAACATCTCGGTGAAGCTCACCCAGCTCGGCATGGGCGTTGACGATGACCTGGCGAGCAAGCAGCTCAAGGAGCTGGCCGCGGCGGCGGGCGATGCCGGGATGACGGTGTCCGTGGACATGGAAGACAGCCGTTGGACCGAGGCCACGGTCCGTCTCTACGCCGAGGCCCAGCAGGAGGCCGGGAACCTGGGGCTAGCCATCCAGTCCTGCCTGCATCGCACCGCCGCCGACTTGGCGGCGGTGGCACCTCTCGGTGGTCACATCCGGCTGTGCAAAGGGGCATACGCCGAGCCACCCGAAGTCGCCATGCAGAGCAAGGAAGCTGTCGACGGCAACTTCGCCCTCCTCATGTCTCGTCTGATGGCGGAGGAGAGCTGTATGCCCGCAATAGCCACCCACGACGAGCGTCTCGTCGAGATCGCTTTGATCCTCGCCCAGGGCAGAGCCAACCCCTTCGAGTTCCAGATGCTGTACGGGGTCAGGCAGCCGCTGCAGCGGAGGCTGGTGGAGGCGGCCCAGAGACTCCGCGTGTATGTCCCCTACGGCTCGCAGTGGTACCCCTACCTCACCAGGAGACTGGCGGAGCGTCCGGCCAACGTGTCGTTCTTCCTGCGGGCCCTGTTCGGCGGCTGAACCGACTCAGCGGATCGGCGATGCCATCTTGCAGCGGGCACGGACGGATCAACCGGCGGGAGCCTCGCACCGGGCGAGAAGCCAATAACCTCACCCGTATGGAGAACACATGACAACCGAGGTCGGCGACCGCGCCCCTACGTTCACACTCGTTGACGAGACCGGTGCTGAGGTGTCGTCTGCGGAGCTCTACAGCACGCCCACGGTCATCTTCTTCTACCCGGCGGCCATGACCCCGGGGTGCACCGCCGAGGCGTGCGACTTCAGGGACAGCTACGAGACGATGCAGGAGGCCGGGTATCAAGTGGTGGGGATCAGCCCGGATCGTCCGGACCGCAACGCCAAGTTCAGAGCGAAGGAGGGGCTTCCCTTCCAGCTCCTGTCCGACGAGGACCATGCGGTAGCCGAGGCGTTCGGCGCTTGGGGGACAAAGAACCTGTATGGGAAGAAGTTCGATGGCCTCATCCGCTCCACGTTCCTCGTGGGGGATGGGGGGAAGATCGTCCGGGCATGGCGCAACGTCAGGGCCAAGGGACACGTCGCCAAGGTCACCTCAGAGCTGCTCAACGGCTGAGGGGCAAGCTCAGCCAGGTGGCGCCCTGGCTGGAGACCAAGCGACTAAGCGGGTTTAGGATCGGCTTCTAACAGTCAGGAGGCGGGGCAACGATGTTCAGGCGCATCTGGAGTTACATCAAGCAGTGGTTTCGCGGCACGGCCGAGCGGGCCATGGACCCCGAGGTCGAGATCGAGGTGGCCATCACCGAGGCTCGCAAGCGCGACCAGGAGCTTCGGAACCAGGCGGCCAAGGTGATCGCCCACCGAACCCAACTCGAGCAGAAGCTCGAGCAGTCGGCCGACTCAGTCGGCGAGACGCGCGAGATGGCGAAGCAGGCATTGCTCAGGGGGGATTCGGCCAAGACGGCCGGCGACACCGCGGCGGAGAGCAAGTGGAACCAGGCGGCGCAGAGCCTGGCGCTCAAGCTGCAGGCTGCAGAGAACAACCTCGAATCGCTCAAGGACCAGTACGAGATGGCGGTGGGTCAGGCCGACGCCGCCAAGGGCGCCGTCCAGCAGAACGCCATGCGACTCCAAGAACTCGCCGCTAGGCGGATGCAGCTCCTCGGCTCGCTGCAACAAGCGCGCATGCAGGAAGCGGTCAACTCGGCGGTCGAGTCGATCTCGGCCAACATGGAGTCCGAGGCGCCCTCGCTGGAAAAGGTCGAGGACAAGATCAACCAGCGGCTCGCCTCAGCCAAGGCGCGCACCGAGCTGAGGGAGGCGACACCCGCAGGTGCCGAAGCCGAGCTGCGCGAGGCGATCTCGGTGGCGGGCGCCGACGCCAAGCTGGAAGAGCTGCGGCGGGAGCTTGGTCTCGAAACCGAGGTCCCCGAAGCAACCCCGGTCGAGGCAATGCCTGCCACCGGCGACGGAGAGCAATCCGAGACCTAGGCTGAAGACGGAAGACGGCAGCCAATCCGAATCCGTCCCCCCGCAGGGGGGAAGGGCGCCGCTGCGGAGCAGTGGGTGGGGAGCTGGCGGACTCCCAACGGCGCGAATCACCCTCTCCGCTCGCTCCGCTGGCGCCTCCCCCTCACCGGGGAGGCGAGGACCCCCACCACCTACCGCTTACCACTGACCACCTATTCTCGGCGGCGCATGACAGAGCCGGCGGCGACCGAGGAGCGCAAGCGGAGATTCACCGCCGCCGGGTTCCTTCTCGGTCTGGCATTTGTGCTGGCAGGTGGCACGCTGGCGCTCTGGTGGCTGGGAGAGCTCTTCGACGACAGACGTCCTGAGGTCGGGCGCGAGGTCTTCGGCAACATCCCGGGGGCAGTCGTAGTCCTCTTCTATGTGGCGGTTAGTGCAGCGGTGTTCATCGCGGCGTATCTGTTCGCTCTGAGAGCGCGCAACTGGGGACGGGGCGGGCCCGACCGGCGTCTCGGTCTCTGGAAGGAGCGGCTTCGCCAGCTCCTGCGCGGTTTGTCGATGCGGACCCTGATGCGCGACCCCGCCGCCGGGTTGATGCACTCCATGATCTACTGGGGCTTCGTCGTCCTCTTCCTGGGTACGGTGACTCTGGAGATCGACCACATCCTCCCCGACCAGTTCAAGTTCCTCGAGGGGAGGGTGTACCAGGGTTACTCGGCGATCCTCGACCTGGCGTCGCTCGTGTTCCTGGGAGGGCTGGCCCTCGGAGCGCTCCGCCGTTATGGGCAGCGCCCATGGCGGATCCGCTCCAAGACCAAGCCCGAGGACGGATGGATCCTGGCGATCCTGGCGGTCATCGGCCTCAGCGGGCTGGCCACCGAGGCGGCTCGCATCGTCGTTGACGGGAGGCCTGCCTTCGAGGTTTGGTCATTCGTCGGTTATCCGCTGAGTTTCCTCGTCCCCGAGACGGCGGCCGTTGCTCTCCACCGCACGTTCTGGGTGGCACATGTCGTCGCCTTCGGCGGCTTCCTGGTGATTCTCCCCACCACGAAGCTGCGGCACATGTTCACCTCACCGGCGAACATGGTCCTCTCCCCACACCAGCGCCCCAAGGGGGCAATGCGGCCGGTCCCCAACCTGATGGAGACCGACGACATCGAGTCCGTGGGCGCCGCCCAGATCACCGAGTTCACCTGGAAGCAGCTGCTCGACACCGATGCCTGCACCATCTGCGGTCGCTGCACGTCCGTGTGCCCAGCTCAGCTCACCGGGAAGCCGCTCGACCCCCGCGAGATCGTCATCAAGCTCGGCGAGGTCGCCGCCCTCACCGGTGATCCAGCAGTGTCGCCGCCGGTGGAGACCGTAAATGGGATAACGGTCAGCTCGGCGAGCGTCTTTGAGCGGATCCAGCCCGAAGAGGTGTGGTCTTGCACCAGCTGCAAGGCATGCGACGAGATCTGCCCGGTGAACATCGAGATCCTCGACAAGATCCTCGACATGCGACGCCATCTCTCGCTCATGATGTCCGACTTCCCACCCGAGTTGGGCAAGGCGTATTTGGCCATGGAGAACCAGTCGAACCCATGGGCCATGAGTCAGCAGACCAGGGCAGATTGGACGGCGTCACTCGACTTCGAGGTACCGGTCCTCGGTCGCGACGGTGTTGAGTCGGCCGACTACCTCTACTGGGTGGGGTGCGCCGGCTCCTTTGACGATCGCAACCGGGCGGTGACGTTGTCGATGGCCCGGCTCATGCACCACGCCGGGCTCGACTTCGCCATCCTCGGCCCACGCGAGCTGTGCACCGGTGACCCCGCCCGTCGGTCCGGAAACGAATACGTGTTCCAGCAGCTCGCCCTGCAGAACATCGCCACCCTCGACGAGTTCGGGGTGCGGACCGTGGTGACCCAGTGTCCGCATTGCTTCAACACGCTGGCCAACGAGTACCCCCAACTCGGCGGCACATACGAGGTGATTCACCACAGCCAGCTACTGGCCGAGCTCATGCGGCGCGGTCTGGTCCCGGTGCCCGATGGCGGTGATGGGGCGATCACCTACCACGACCCGTGTTATCTGGGGAGGCACAACGACGTGTACCTGCCGCCCCGTGAGGTTGCCGCATCCGGTGCAGCCGGAAGCCTGATCGAGATGCCGCGCAGCGGCAACCGCGCCATGTGCTGTGGGGCGGGTGGCGCCCGATTCTGGATGGAGGAGCACACCGGGAAGAAGGTCAACGTGGAGCGTGCGGAGGAGGCCGTCGCCACCGGCGCCTCTACGGTTGCCGTCGCCTGTCCGTACTGCCTCGTGATGATCGACGACGGGGTCAAGGAGATCGGGCGAGGAGATGATGTCCGTGTCCAGGACATCGCCATGATCCTCGCCACCGCCCTCGATAGTGCCGCCCTCCCCGAACCCGTCGACTGACAGTCAGCGCTCGGCCAGCCAAACCGCGGCCGAGCGCGGCCCGAGAGCGGCTCGAGTGGTCCCGCCGTCGGTGGCGATGCCGCCAAATCCCCACAGCGTCTCGAATCGGTCGCCGATGGATTGAGTGGCCACCGATGCCGCGTCCCGCCCCGCGTTGACGGCCACCACCACCCGCTCCTCGGGATGGTCGAGGAGAAACCAGTGAAGCCCGGCACCGGATCCGGTAGGCAGCCGTAGGTAGGTGCCATGGCGGAGCGCGGGGTGGGCGTGGCGCAGCGCCACCAGGGAGCGCACTGACGAGAGGATTCCCGTACTCCAGTCGCCGGGATCATTCCAAGGGAAGGCGGCCCGCGACTCCGGCTCCTGGCCCCCCTCCAGGCCGATCTCGTCGCCGTAGTAGATACAGGGGGCCCCGGGGAAGGTGAGCAGCAAGACCATCGCCAGCACCACTGCGGTGACGTCGCCCCGGGCCAGGCTGAGCACCCGAGGCGTGTCGTGCGAGCCGAGCAGGTTGAGGTTGGCTCGGTTTGCGTGGTCGGGGTAGATGTCGAGTAGACGTTCGACGGCGGCGCCGTAGGTCGCGGCATCGAGCGGCGGGGTGATGGGGTAGTGGAGCCCGCGAGCGAGCTCGGAGTCGATCTCTCCGCCGATGGTGAAGGCGAGGGTCCAACCACCAAACAGGTAGTTCATGGTGGCGTCGAACCGGTCACCCCGAGCGATCCAATCGGTGGCGTGCTCCCAGATCTCACCGACGATGTAGAGATCGGGGTTCACCGCCCGCACCCTTTGCCGAAAACCCTCCCAGAAACCCGGTGTGGAGATCTCGGTGGGCACGTCGAGTCTCCATCCATCGATGCCCCGCCTCGCCCAGTGCTCGCCGACTGAGTAGAGGTACTCGACCACCTGGGGGTTCTCAGTGTTGAACTTGGGAAGGGCGTGGAGCCCCCACCACGCCGCGTAGTTGGGCGGCCGATCCTCCTCATACGCCCTCATCGGGAAACCGTTGACGTGGAACCACTCGATCCAAGGCGATCGGGCGCCGTTCTCCATGATGTCGTGAAATGGGAAGAAACCGCGCGAGGCGTGATTGAGGACGCCGTCGAGCACCACCCGGATCCCCCGCGACCGGCACGATTCCATGAGGCGGTCGAATCCCTCGTCGCCCCCGAGCAGCGGATCGACAACGAAGTAGTCGTGGGTGTGGTACCTGTGGTTGGAGCCGGATCGGAAGATGGGATTGAGGTAGATGGCGTTGGCGCCAAGATCCTCGATCCAGTCGAGCCTCTCGGCGATCCCGATCAGGTCGCCTCCCTTGTATCCGTGGTGTGTCGGCGGGGATTCCCAGGGCTCGAGGTTGCCGGGTTGGGCTACCCGGCCAGAACGGGCGAATCGGTCGGGGAAGATCTGATAGAAGACGGCGTCAGCCACCCACTCTGGTGGCCGGTCGGGAAGGGCTGGCATGGGCGGGGCAGGGTAGAGGTACCACTGGGTGGCTAGCCATAGGGCATTTGCCGTACCACCAGCGCCCTAGTGTCCACCGGGGATGGATCGGACCCTCCGTGTCGGTTACCAGGGCGAGGAGCTCTCCTACAGCCACCAGGCGGTGGGCGAGTTGTTCCCCGGGTGTCCCCGGACCGGTTTGGCCTCGTTCTCGGATGCCTTTGCCTCACTCGAGCGAGGCGACGTCGACCGATTGGTTCTCCCCATCGAGAACTCGACAACGGGGAGCGTGCTCCCTGTGCTCGATCGGTTGCTCCGGTCCTCGGCGTCGATCGTCGCCGAGCACATGCTCGAGGTCCGTCACGCCCTGCTCGGGGTGCCGGGGTCGTCGCTCGACGCGGTGACGCGGGTGCGGTCCCATCCCGAGGCGTTGGGGCAGGCGGAACTGGTGATAGCCGAGCGGGGGTGGAAGGCAGTCACCTCGTCGGACACCGCCGGTGCAGTCCGCGAGGTGGCCGAGCAGGGCGATCCTCACGAAGCGGCACTGGCACCGGAGATGGCCGCCGAGCGGTTTGGGCTCGAGGTACTCGCCACCGAGGTCATGGACCGATGGCACAACACCACCCGGTTTGCCGTGTTGGCCCCTGGACCTGAGCCGGTGGCGCCCGACGCCGACAAGACGACGATCAGCTTCATAACCCTCCATCAGCCGGGGGCGCTGGCTTTGGCGCTCACTGAGCTGGGGCTGCGCGGCGCCAACCTGACCCGGATCGAATCCCGCCCCAGTGAAGAGGCATGGCGCCACCGCTTCTTCGTTGACCTCATGCACGCCCCCGGTCCGGACGGTTACGCAGCCATCTTCGAGCCGATGCCGGCGACTCTGGTCGAGCTACGCCATCTCGGCTCCTACCGGGCAGCGTCCACCACCGGGCTCGGTGAGCGCGGCGTGGAGTGGTCGTAGCGCCTCGACCATCCAACTCGACGGCCCCACACCGGGGAAACCCACCGTTGGATCCGCATCGAGCACCACCGCCGGCTCCAGCCCGACAAAACGGCGAGCAGCGTTCGTCGCCGCTTCTCGGTCGTCCACCCGGTTGAGCACGAGCCAGGGAATCGGACCGCTCCATGCGTCGACAAGACGTGCCGTCCTCATCAAGCCGTTGGGCGAGGCGCGGCACACCAGCACTGCCGAGTCGGCGGCGACGAGGACCGGGTCGTCACCCGCTACCGGACCACGATCGGCGACGACCATCTCGAAACCCGACCGGGACGCCACCACAAGGTCGTAGATGTCGGTGGGTGTGCTGGGTGGTCCCTCGCCGGGGACGACGCTGAGTGCGCCCACCCGATGGGCTGCCTGCTGGAGCGAGCCGGCATCGCACCGCAGCCGCTCGCTCACCTCCGCCAACCCGCTCCGGGGCGGGAGCCCGAGCCTGAGGCCGAGGCTGGGAGCGCCCAGGTCGAGGTCGACGAGGAGCGTCCGCAGGCTGTCGGAGATGCCAGTGGCGAGCGCCAACGACACCTCGGTAACCCCGGGGGCACCCCTCGTCCCCACCACGACCGCCAACCGTCCCTGGCCGCCCGATACAAGGTCGCGACGGCTGGCCGCGATGCGAATCGCTGCCAGGAGCGACTGGAGTGGCGCTTGCTCCAGTGTGACCATCGCCCCCGATGCGGTGAAACGGGCAGCGGCGGGCATGTCTCCTTCCGGAACCACACCGAGGACGGCAATCCCCCGGTTCCGCCATGAGCGCACCCTTGCCGGTGTCGCCCAGCTGGTCTCTGCCCCGACCACGAGCACGTCGACCTGGCGGAGGCGGTCCAAGTCCTCGGGCTGGTAGAGGCGCCCGACCACCCTGATGCTCCCGGCGGCGCGCGCCATCGCCACCAACCGCGCCTCCCACGGGCGTGCCGACAGGACGGTGGCCACCATGGGGCGACTGGTCATCACACCGTCTCCAGGGTCACGATATGACGGAGTGCCACGACCTGCTCCCTGTCAGGCCCCAGGACGACGACGAGATCGAGCCCCACTCCGCCAAGACGGCCCACCCGCCGTCCCCCGTCGCAGCAGGTGATGACGACGCGGTCCCCGTTGTCCTCCGCCATGATCAGCCGGTCGCGCATGGTCTCGCTCCGCCGGGCGATGGCGTGTGCCGCGGCTCGCTCGGCGTCGAGCACCGACTCGAGTTGCGATCGCAGCCGACGCGCCATCTCGATGAGATCCGGGTGGCGGAGTGGGTCATCGGGGCTCAACACCATCTGAAAAACTGAGTCATCCTATAGAGCGCAAGATATCGCAAACATACGCCACGTGACCAGCAGAGGAACAGAGAGGTTTCGCGCACCGGCTTCTCTCCGCGGGGTCGACGACCACTAGCCTGAACGGCGTGGACCCGATCCGGGTGACGATCCCCAAGGACTGGCTCTCGGTGGCTGATGTGTGCGCATATCTCGAGGTGTCTCCATTCGTGGTCACCGCTCGTCTGCGATCGGGTGACCTTCCCGGTGTCAAGGTGGGGAGGGAATGGCGGGTGGCGCGCCAGGACCTGGAGGACTGGCTCAACCGGCGTCGGCTGGCGCACAGCGATGGTTGGTGAACTCACCTCGGCGCTGCCGGTTCGCACCGACCGCCCCGATGTGGACGACGTGGTCGCCGGGGACTCGCCGTGGAATGTGGTGGTGTGGAACGACCCGGTCAACCTCATGGAGTACGTCGTCTACGTGTTCAGGAAGCTCTTCGGACACTCGCCTGAGGAGGCCACGCGCTTGATGCTCGCCGTCCACCACGAAGGGCGGGCTGTAGTCGCCTCCGGCCCGAGGGAGAAGTCGGAGGTCGACTGCTACCGCCTGCACCATTACGGGCTCTGGGCCACTCTGGAGAAGACGTGAGGGAGCCGTTTGCCCTGGACCGCAAGGGCCGGATCAAGGTGAAGCTCGACATCAACGAGGTGGCGGTGCTCGGCCAGTTGGTACCGCTCTTGGTTGCCGAGTCGCCTTCACCTACCGAGCCTCGGGGCCGGCTCCCGGTCTACCCGGGTTCACCCGGGGACGACGAAGAGTTCTGGCGGTTGATGGGGAGCGAGCTCACCAGCGACAGGGCGGATGACCGGACTCGTTTCGAGGAGACCCTCGGTGGCGCCGAGCGGGGCGCGGTGCTCTCAGAGGGCGAGGCCGAGTCCTGGTTGCGCGTCCTGGGAGAAGCTCGGCTCGTACTCGCCGTGCGGTTGGGGATCAAAGAGGAGAGCGACTACGACCGGGCGCGGCGTGATGGTGGTGCCGAGATGGCGACTCTGGACTATCTCGGCTACCTGCAGGCCTCGCTCGCCATGGCGCTCACCCGCTCGAGCTAGTCGTGGTCCCCGGCGGTGAGGGCATCACGCTCCGACTCGCTGAGCGTCGTCGACACCACGACATCGTCGGTCAGGCCCTCCGCCCAGCGGACCGCCCTGGCGAGCAGCGCTGCCGTCTGCCCGCGGGTGATCGTCGCCTCCGGACAGAACGCCGTGGCGGTGCACCCGTTGATCACGCCGGCGGCGGCGAGCCGGTTGATGCCGTTGCGCGCCCAGTGATCGTCGTCGTCGCCGAAGAAGTCCTGGCTCGTCCCCGGTGGGTCGTAGGCGCGGTCGAGGAAGGTGGCGAGCTCGGCACGGGTCACCGGGTCCTCGGGACAGAAGAGACGTCGGTCGCACCCCATGGTGATCCCGCTGGCGGCCAGCCGGTCTATGTACGGCTCCGCCCAGTGATCGTTGTCGTCGCGGAAGTGGTTGGTGTCGGTCTTGGGTAGCGAGAGCACACGAACCAAGAGCACCGCCATCTCCGCCCTGGTGAGGTTGTCGTCGGGACAGGCAAGACGGCGGCTGCACCCCTCGATGAAACCTCGGGCGTGGAGCTCGGTGAGGTCGCCCTCGTGAGTCGAGGTGTTGTCATCGGTGAATGGATCGATGCAACCGGGCCTCCCGTCCTTGGAGACGGCGATCTCGTCGAGCCTGAGCACCAGCTTGTTCGGGGTGGCCGATGGTCCGCCGAAGAACACGTCGAGCCAGAACTGCTTGATCCGAACGGACTTCTGCCCTTCGAGGCGGAATCTGAGGTCGGCGCGCCGAAACGCCTTGACCCCGTCGATCCACCCCTCGAGGACGCCGTTGGACTGGCCAAGGGTGTTCATCCGCACGTGGCCCTGGATGCAATGCCATCGCTGTCGCTCCAGCTCGCCGGGATTCCAGGCGAGGGCATTTCCGCACTCGGTCGGCTGGTCGAGGTGGTACACGTACGATCCGATCGCCGTCTCACCGACACCCACCCCGTCGACCCCGGGCGGCAGCCAATAGAGCCGGGCCGACCACCCAGGATTTCCCTGCTCAGGAGGAATGCACCCCTTAGCCGACGAGCCGTACACGCCGGAGAGGCCCGGGAGCTTTCCCGAGTAGGTGGGGCGCCATCGCTCGAGCCAGACGTAATAGCGGAACCAGGCCTCGAGGGGCCCCTCGCCCTTGAACCCGTAGAAGGGACCGACACCGCGCTGCTCACCGGCCGGGATCGTCACCGACAACCCGGACTCGAGGAAACCTGGCCCGAGACTGCTGTTGGCGAGGTCGGCGGAGCGCACATCCGACCACGGGGCGTTGTCGGCATCGGCCGACCAGGGATACTCCTCGAAGTGCTCGTCCATGATGCGGTCGGCGCGGGCGGGCGAGGCGATAGAGGTGACGACTGCCACCACCGCGGCCACCAGGGCGAATAGGCGATACGGCATGGATCCGCGATCACCGTAGGTGCGAGCGCCCATCGTCACCACTTTGCCGCAAAGGGCCCCACGGCCGACATCGCCGCTCCGGCTCTGATAAGTTCGGCTGGCGGGCCGACTGCAACGTCGGAGGCCGTTTCGCAAGGGGGTTGGGAGGAGGAGCTATGCAGGTAGGCCTCACCGTCAACGGGCGACCCGTGAGCGTGGAAGTCGAGCCGAGAACGCTCCTCGTACACCTCATCAGGGAGAACCTGCACCTGACCGGCACCCACGTCGGGTGTGAGACCTCGTACTGCGGGGCGTGCACGGTCCTTGTGGACGGGACGACCATCAAGTCCTGCACCATGCTGGCGGTGCAGGCTGAAGGTGCCGAGATAACCACCATCGAAGGGCTTGCCGACGACGGCCAGCTCCACCCCGTCCAGGAGGGGTTCTGGGAGCGCCACGGTCTGCAGTGCGGCTTCTGCACCCCAGGGATGATCATGTCGGCAGTCGGCTTGCTCGCCGATAACCCTGACCCATCCGAAGACGAGATCCGCCATGGGATCGACGGGAACCTCTGCCGGTGCACCGGCTACCACAACATCGTGCGCGCCATCGAGTACGCCGCCGCCAAGATGCGCGGCGACACCCCGGCACCCGCCGAATGGGAGGAGGTGCCGGCATGACCACTACACGGCTGTTCGGCAAGGCGATCAAGCGCAAGGAAGATCCGGCGCTGATCGCAGGGACCGGCCGCTATGTCGAAGACGTCCGGCTCCCTGGGGAGTTGTCCGCTATCTTCGTGCGTAGCCCTTATGCCCGGGCCGGCGTCAACTCGATCGACACGTCGGCAGCCCTCGAAATGCCCGGGGTGCACGCCGTCTACACGATCGAGGATGTCCGTCACCTGGGCAGCCTGCTGGCACAGGTTCCAGTAGGGACTCTGAAGCCTCTCCTGGCAGACGGCCAGATCCGCCACGTCGGCGAGGCAGTTGCCATGGTGGTGGGCGACGACAAGTACCTGGCCCGCGATGCCGCCGACGCGGTGGAGGTCGATTACGACCCCATGGACGCTGCCGTTGACCTCGAAGACGCCGCCACCGATCGGATCACCGTTCACGACGCCTCCAACGTCATCCACACGTGGGAGGCGGGGGACAGCGACGGCTGCGCCGAGGCCTTTGGCCGGGACGACGTGGTGGTGGTGGAGCGCAAGATGGTCAACCAGCGCCTCATCCCGGTCCCAATCGAGCCCAGGGCGGTGCTGGCTGAATGGAACCCCGGCTACGGCACGGTGAACCTGTGGTCAACCACCCAGATCCCACATGCTCTGGCCGGGGCCATCGCCACCACGTTCGGTCTCGACGCCAACGACGTCAGGGTCATCGCACCCGAGGTCGGTGGTGGGTTCGGGTGCAAGCTCAACGTCTATCCCGACGAGATACTCTGCACCTTCGCCAGCAAGATGCTGGGAAGCCCGGTCCGCTGGACCGAAACGAGGCGGGAAGCGGCAGTCTCCACCATCCAGGGGAGAGGCTGGGTGGCGACGGCCAAGATCGCGGCGACGCGAGAAGGAGACATCGTCGCCTATGAGCTGGCCGGGTTGGCCGATATGGGGGCGTACTCGCAGAACTTCACCATCGCCATCCCGGTACTGGGGCAGTTCACGGCACCCGGTCAGTACGACATACCCAACGTTCATTTCAAGATCGACTGCGTCTACACCAACACCCCGCCGACGGATGCGTACCGCGGTGCCGGACGACCCGAGGCGGCCTACTACCTCGAGCGGTCGGTCGACGCCTTGGCCGCCGATCTCGACATGGATCCGGCCGAACTGCGACGTCGCAACTACGTGAAGCCCGAGGACTTCCCTTTCACCACCAAGGTGGGGATGGTGATGGACTCGGGTCAGTACGCCGCCACGCTCGATCGGCTGCTGGAGATGGCCGACGTCCAAGGACTTCGCGCCGAGCAGACCGAGGCCAGAGAGAAGGGGCGGTATCTCGGCATAGGGCTCACCACCTACGTGGAGAACTGCGGGCTCGCTCCTTCGGCCATGTTCGAGGGTGGGTTCTCATGGGCCGGGTACGGGCTCCCCTCCGCCTTCAACGAGTCGGCGACGGTGCGGGCCAACCCTGACGGCAGCGTCACCGTGGTCACCGGCACCGGACCCACCGGGCAGGGCCACGAGACGACATGGGCTCAGATCGCCAGTGACACGCTTGGTGTTCCGTTCGACCGGGTGAAGGTGCGCCACGGAGACACGCACGACTCGCCCATGGGGATCGGCACGTTCGGGAGCCGATCTGCCGCCGTCGGCGGGCCGGCAGTGGCTCGTGCCGCCGGGCGGGTACAGGAGAAGGCCGCCCGGATCGCTGCCCACATGCTCGAGGCCGCTGCCGAGGACATCCGGTTCGAAGACGGCAAGGCCTTCGTGGCCGGGTCTCCCGAGCAGTCCGTCGACTGGGACAACCTGGTCGCCACCGCCTATCAGCAGTACCAGCTCCCCGAGGGGTTGGAGGCCGGTCTGGAGGATGTCGCCTTCTTCGATCCCACCAACGCCACGTGGCCGTACGGGGCTCACATGGCGGTAGTAGAGGTGGATCCGGAGACGGGCGACGTCGAGCTGCTGCGGTACCTGGCGGTGGACGACTGTGGGACGGTGATCAACCCGATGATCGTCGCCGGCCAGGTCCAAGGCGGGATTGCCCAGGGGATCGGACAGGCCATGTTCGAGGAGGCGGTGTACGACGAGCAGGGGAGTCTGCTCACCTCATCGCTGGCCGACTACCCGATCCCGACGGCGGCGGACATGCCGTCGTTCGAGATGGACATGACGGTGACCCCGACCGATGCCAACCCGCTTGGGGTGAAGGGCATCGGCGAGGCGGGGACCATCGGCTCGGCACAGACCATCGTGGCCGCGGTGCTCGACGCCCTCCGCCCGCTGGGCGTGGAGACCATCGACATGCCGCTTCGACCAAAGCGGGTGTGGCAGGCGATACAAGATGTGGGTCAGGGAGGTGAGGGCTGATGTATCCGAGGAGCTTCGAGTATGTCGCTCCGGCGACCATCGACGAGGCGCTCACCGTCCTCGCCGACAACGAAGGGGCGAAGGTCCTGGCCGGCGGGATGTCGCTGCTTCCCCTGATGAAGCTGCGTCTGCTCTCTCCCGAGTTGGTGGTCGACATCGGGCGGATCCCGGGACTCGACCAGATCGAGGACAAGGGCGATCACATCTCGATCGGGGCGCTGGTCCGTCACAACCAGGTGGCGTCGAGCGAGCTGATCCAGCAGCACGCCACGGCGCTGGCGCAGGCGGCGTCGTGGACAGGGGACGTCCAGGTGCGCAACCGGGGGACATTGTGCGGCTCGATGGCACACGCCGATGTTGCCGCCGACCAGCCGGCTGCGGTGATCGCGCTCGGCGCCACGATGGTGGTGAAATCGTCGGGCGGCTCTCGCGAGATTGCCGCCGGCGACTTCGTGGTTGACGTGATGACCTCAGCGCTGGAGCCCGACGAGATCCTGGTGGAGATCAAGCTGCCCAAGCGGGGTGGTGGCTCCGCCTACGACAAGCTGGGACGGCGGGGTGGTCACTCCGACTACGCCGTGGCGGGTGCCTCCGCCTGGGTGCGACGGGAGAACGGGAGGATCGCCGATGCCTCGGTGGCACTGACCGGTGTCGGCACCAAGCCGATGCTGGCCCATGGCGTGATCGAGGCCATCCAGGGAGCGGATGCCACGGATGACGCCATCGCAGCCGCGGCAGACCGTGCCGCCGAGGGGGTGACGGTGCTCGAGGACCTGTACGGTTCGGTGGAGTACAAGACCCACCTCGCCAAGGTCTTCGCCCGCAGGGCGCTGAGTCAGGCGCTGGCGGCGGCGAGCTGAGGCAACCGCCGCCACGAGGGAGGAGGCCCCCCGACAAGGGGGCCTCCTCTCGCGCTCGCCCGATACCGGCAGACGCGGGCTGACCGCCTGGGATGACCGGTACCTGATGAAGCCCCGCACCGCTCTCTGGGTGCTGGCCTGGCTGGCGGGTCTCGCGGTGGCGGTCCATCTGCTTCTTCCCCAACTCGGAGAGCTGGGGCAGACACTGGACAGGTTCCGCGAGGGAAGCTGGCCGTGGACCCTTGCGGCGACCGTGGCGTCGGCGAC
>DATADW010000381.1:0-4211 GCA_036258335.1 Acidimicrobiia bacterium | reverse complement strand
TGGGAGACCATCCGCTCGGTTTGCTTCCCCCACCTCCCCGACCTGGCCGGGCCGCAACGCAGCCTCCAGATAGACGCCCACCGCGTCGAGGAGCTGCGCGCCGAGCACTACAACGCCACGATCACCCACTTCGACACCGCCCACAACGAGCTATGGCGAGTCCGGGTGCGCCCCGACGGCGGGCAGGCGGCGTGGCGGGTCGGGCAGTACTGCACGCTCGGGGTGGGCGGATGGGAGCCGCGCATCGACGACGTCGACGACCCGATACCCGAGGCGAACCGGGAGAAGCTGATCCGCCGCTCCTACTCGATCTCCAGCCCGCTCTTCGACACCCGCGGTTACATGGTTGACCCGGTCCACGAGGAGGAGATCGAGTTGTACGTCGTGCTGGTGGCCCCGGACGACGAGCGCATCCCGGGTCTCACCCCCCGACTCGCCCTGATGCGTGTCGGCGACCGGATCTACCTGGGCCCGAAGATGGCGGGGCGGTACACGCTGGACGCGGTGGAGGACCCGGCCGCCCCGGTCATCTTCCTCTCCACCGGAACCGGCGAGGCACCGCACAACGCAATGGTGGTGGAACTTCTCCGCAAGGGCCACTACGGCCCGATCCTCAGCGCAGTGTCGGTGCGCTACCCGAACGACCTCGCCTACATCGAAGAGCATCGCCAGTTAGAGCAGCGCTACAGCAACTACCACTACCTGCCGGTCATCACCCGCGACCCAGGCGGCGCACCAAAGCGCTACCTCCAGGAGCTGGCCGCCGACGGCTCGCTGGCCGAGGTTCTCGGAGCCGACCTCGACCCCGCCACTGCCCACGTCTACCTGTGCGGCAACCCGGCCATGATCGGCCTCGCCGAATGGGAGGGAGACGAGCCAAGGTTCCCCGAGACGGTGGGCATGTGCCAGGTCCTCCACGAGATGGGCTTCACCATCGACCGCCGCGGCGTTCGCGGGAACGTCCATTACGAGGAGTACTGGTAACTCCCAGGCGTTTCCCCAGGTCAGAGGACTAATCCGGCCCCTAAATCTCGCCCCGGGACACACTGGGGACACGAGAGGGATGGACGAGGTCCACCATTCGCCTCGTCCGGTCCTCGTCATCGGGCCAGAGATGGCCGTAGGTGTCGAGGGTGGTCTTGGCCGAGGAATGCCCGAGCCTGGCCTGGACAACCTTCACCGAGGCCCCCCCGGCGATCAGCAGGCTGGCGTAATAGTGGCGGAGGTCGTGGAGCCTCGCCCAGTCGGGGACCCCGGCACAGTCGCGGGCCGCCGCCCATGCCTTGGTCATCTCCGAGTGTCGGATCGGTCCTCCTCGCTCACCGGTGAAAACCAGGTCCTCGCCGCTGGCGGGCCACTTCGAGAGATGTACCCCCAGCTCGTCCAGGGTCACGTTCGGCACGGGCCACCGTCCGATAGGAGCCGTCGCTCTTGGGAGGGACCAAGATCAGGCCCGGGGCGCGGGCCAGCTGGCGGTCGACCCGGAGCGACCGCTTCAGGAAGTCGAGCCGGTTGGCGGTGAGGCCGAAGAGCTCGGACTGTCCGAGTTTCCCCCCGATATAGCCCTTGTAACGGGGCTTCTCCGCATCCTCAACCGCCTCGACCTCGATCCCCTGGAACCGCCAGTTACCGCCGGGCCTCGACCGATGGGGTGCCGCCCGGATCGCTACAGTGGCTGCATGGCCGATTGGCTCAACCGTGCTGGCACCGTCAGCGCCCTGGAGGCTGCCGGATGGGAGCGCCTCCACCCCTCGACCACCGCCTGGTGAACCAAGCCGGGCGGCAGCTTGGCCCACCCCGCCAGGTACAACTCGGGGGAGCCGATCGGATCCAGAGTCAGGCACCGGCTGCGGTGGAGGTGGTGGAGGAGCCGCCAAGGCGGACCCGTAAGCGCCGCACCGCCACCACCTCGAGTCTCCTCGGAAGAGCGAGGGAGGGACCATGAGAAGGGCATTTATCGCCACACTCGCCTGTGTTCTCCTGATTTCGCTGATGCCGGCTGCCGCACCGGCTCAGGACGAGCCGGCGGTCTTCTTTGCTCGGCTGGATGGCGCCCAGGAGACTCCACCGGTGACCACCGCAGGGACCGGCGTGGCCACGGCCCGGCAGACACCGGACGGCTTGCTGGTCCAGGTGGTGACGCACGACCTGGAGGCACAGATCGCCAGCCACATCCACTGCGGCGAGGTGGGTCTCGCCGGGCCTGTAGGGGTGACTCTCACAATTGACGGCAACGACAAGGGCAGACTCTTATCGCTGATGGTCACCGCCCCGAATGACGGGAACGACTGCGGGTGGGCATCACTCGACGACGTGGTGCAGGCGATGATCGACGGCGTCGCCTATGTGGACGTGCACACCTACGCCTACTGGGACGGTGAGATCAGGGGCCAGTTGGCCGCAATGGAGATCGAGCCGGGGCGCTTTACGGACACCAGCGGCAACATCCATGAGGCCAACATCGACCTCATCGCGGCCGCCGAGATCACCTTGGGCTGCAACCCTCCAGCCAACGACGAGTTCTGCCCGGCGGACGACGTCAGCCGCGGTCAAATGGCCGCCTTCCTGACCCGGGCGCTCAACCTGCAAGCGCTGGCGGATGGCCCGTTCACCGACATCGACGGCTCGGTGTTCCGTGAGGACATCAACACCATCGCCGCGGCCGGGATCACCGAGGGGTGCACCCCGACGGAGTTCTGCCCCGACGACCCGGTGCGCCGTGACCAGATGGCCTCGTTCATCAATGAGGCGCTCTTCCTCCACACGCCAGAGGACCATCCCTTCCTCGACATCTCAGGGAATGTGCATAGCTTGGCCATTATCGACCTATACGACGAGGGGATAACCGAGGGATGCACCGAGGTGCTCTACTGCCCGGCGGACAACGTCCGACGCGATCAGATGGCTTCGTTCCTGGCGCGCGCCATTTGGGGGGTAACAACGAAACCATTTTTCCCTGCGGGGTAGCCCCAACTCGGCTCATAGCTGTCCGAAAATTTCCCCCCGACAAGGGCAGATCCGACCATTCGTTTTTCGCGCTGGGAACCCCGACATCCGTGAGGGCTGCACCGTACAGTCGGTGCATGAGAAAACTATCCCCGCTTCTCACCGCCCTTGTTCTCGCCGCCTGCACCAAGTGGACCACTCTGGACGCTGCTGCCTTCATGGAGTGGTGCACCGAGAATTACCACTTCGACGCGTCGGACTGCGCTCGGGACGCCGAACAGTTCCAAGAAAGGGGCTGCAGTGCCCTCGACGCGATCAGGTTTTTGGAGTCCGTCCCTGGTGCTCAAGACGTATACATCCCTGAGTGCATCAGTCAGACCACCACCACCTTGAAGAAAAACGCTGAGGGTTAATGCGCGTTTGATGCGCGCGGCAGACGGACGCGAACGGGTGAAGTGCCTCCTCAGAGCGTCGGGCGCGGCTGCGAGCAGTCGGCTTGAAAGGCTCCAACTTCCGACCTCTCCTTAGGCTCAGCAAAGACCTTTAGCACGGAAGCCCGCCCCTCTCCGGCTCCCAAAATGACGGAGGGGCGGGGGCGGGCCGGGGGTGTATCAGCGGGGCCGTAGCATTGCCCTTAGGTCGGGCCCGAAAGGCGACCTCGACACAGCTGACGGACGAAATTCAGATCCTCGTCGAATCCATGCTCGACATCGCGCTCCGGACGGCTCTCTGGCGTTAATAGGAGACCATTCAGGATTCCCTGTAGAACTTGAGCGTTGTAGGTCACCTGGCGGGACAGCTTCGAAGCCCTGCCGCCGAGCAGTTCTGGCCGCGATGTCAGGCTGTCGAGCTGTTCAGCGAGTAGGCGGGTAGGCGGGCGACAGCGAGCCCAGCTCTGTCGGTTTCTCCCAGCCACCAAGCATGATCCGCAGCGGCTAGGACCGCTGCTTCGAATCTCCCGGGCATGGTGTCTCCAATCGCCGGATCAGTACTTCGGGACATTTGGTGCAACCCTTCGACTTGCCGTGTCGGGCAGCCCGACGAGACGAAGTGAGGGCAGCTGACCGCCGACCTGCACCTCCACCCGGACCGGCCGTGGTTCGACGCCGACCATGAGTCGCTGAGGTGACTGCGGCGAACATGGCGGCAACGTATGACCCCCCTGCGACATTCTCCGCGGGCCGGTGCTATCCCCTTATTGCTGGCACGACGGAATGTCACTCCGACGACTTACCGTGCCCTGGATGTCGTGCCGACCCTTGACC
>DATADW010000380.1:0-5591 GCA_036258335.1 Acidimicrobiia bacterium | reverse complement strand
GCCGAGACCCAAAGCGAGACACAGCCAAGGGTGAGGGCGGTGAGCAGGATCATCCCCAGCCCGGCAACCGCCTCGCGCAGCGAGACCCCGCCAAAGAGGCTGGGGAGGGCGACGATCGGCGCAACCGCCACCAACTGCAGCACGACATATGACATAGAGGACACGAGCTTGCCCCGAACCACCTGGCCTGCGCTCAACTGACTGACCTGGAGGAGCGGGAGGGTGAGACGCTCGCGCTCTCCGACGATACTCAGCGCCACCCCGCCGGGGACGATCAACACCACCCCGGTCATGAGGAGCAGCAAGAGCGACTCGAACATGAACCTGCCCATGGTGGCCGCAGCCACGAACGTGCCGCCTGCCCCAAAGACGTTTTGCGCCACCAGCCGTGAGAGCTGGTACACCAGGTAGCCGAGCAGCCCGACCGCCAGTATCCACAGGGTGAAGAGGACGGCCGAGCGGGGCCGTCGGAACCTCTCGGTCAGCTCGCGGCGGGCAACGGGGTTCATCCGGGCTCCGGCTCCGGGTCTGCCTTGCCGTCGTCCGTGATCCGCAAGAAGAGCTCCTCCAGCCCGGCCGACTCGACCCGCCACTCGGCGACCTCGATCCCGGACTCCACCATCTCGCGCAACAACGAGGCGGAAACCAACCCGTCGCCGCCGATGGTGAAGCGGATCAGACCCTGCTCGACAGATACGTCACCTACCTCGGGGTGGCCTTTCATCAGGTCGTCGGCGAGGTCCACCTCGGAATCGGGGATACGAGCGGTGACTCGCCTGCTCCCAACCAGCGCAGCTCGGATGTCATCGATCGAGCCCTGCGAGATCACCTTCCCCTTGTCTACAACCGCCAGATGGCTGCAGATCCCCTCCAACTCGGAGAGGATGTGCGACGAGATCACCACGGTCTTCCCCATCCGAGCGAGCTCGGCGATGAGCTGACGCAGATGGACACGGGCGCGGGGATCGAGCCCCGATGCCGGCTCGTCGAGGATCAACACCTGGGGATCGTGCACCAGCGCCCTCGCCAGCGAAAGGCGCTGTTTCATCCCCCGTGAGAGCGTGTTGACATCGGCGTCCGCCTTGTCCACGAGATCGACCAGAGCGAGCAGATCTGTGACGAGAGCGGCCCGGGCCTCGGGACGAACCCCGTGGGCGGCCGCGAAGAAGTCCAGATACTCGGTGGCGTCGAGGCTCTCGTAGACGCCGAACACGTCAGGCATCCAGCCGATCGTCCGCCGAACCGACTTCGGGTCCACCTCCGGGTCGATTCCGGCGACCCGCACCGACCCTCCATCGCGGGCGAGGAGGCTCGACATGAGCAACATTGCCGTGGTCTTCCCTGCCCCGTTCGGGCCCACCAACCCCATCACGGCACCGTCAGGCACCGCCAAGTCGGCGCCATCGAGCGCCCTGACCTGTCCGTATCTCTTGTCGACGCCCTCCAGCTCGATGATCATGCCTCTGCCGCCTCCCAACTGAGCAAATGCTCGTAGGGGAGGAATGGCCCGCTGAGGCGGCTCAGTCTGGTCATCACCTCTCCCCCAGGTGAGAGCAGAGGGCCGCCGACATTGTCGCCCCGCTCGGGTCTAACCCACTCGGCTCGGTCCCAATCCCAGACGTCTGTCGCCTCCAAGCCCCCGTCGAGTTGGAGACCGCCCACACCCTGGGGGACGCGGTACCGCAGCGACAGCGTCCCACCTTCCACGAAGAGCACCCCGTCGGTGCGGTTGACGAAACCGGCGTCGTCCACGTCGATCACCTCGGGAAGGGCCGTGCCCAACGCAGCCGTTTCGGCATCGTCGAGGAAAAGCGGGAGCAGAAGCAGCGAAGGCCCCGCGGCGGTGATGGGCCGCTCGTCCACCAGGATCTCGGGCGCAAAGTCCTCGGTGAACCCAAACAGGTAGAACCCGGTGAATACCTCCGGAGCGAAGGCGGTCCCCGACGATGCCAGCGGATAGACCCTGTCCCACAGGTTCTGATCCTGGCCCGAGACGGCAAGCACCGCGTCAGCCAGCGGGTTGCCGCCGAATCCGGACACGTCGCCCACGGCCAGCTCGATCACAGCCTCCTGACCGGGCTCGAGAGGACCGTCCGCCGGCGTCGCCCACCCCGGTCCTCCTGCGCCCCATGACCAGAAGGTCATCGGGGTGTCATTGCGCACCCGGACGGTGAGCATTCCGGCCCCGGTCTCCAACTCGACCGCCGGCATCGCAACCTGACCGCTCCACCTGGAATCGATCGCTGCCACCCCGAGACGTGGGAAATCGAAGGCCATGCTGTGACCGTCCCCTTCGCCCTGGACCAAGGACCCGGAGGGCCCGAACCAGACCTCCTCGGGCAGCGAGGCGCCCAGCCAGCCGTCGGGGAGCGTCATCACCCGCTCCCCTTCGCTTCCCGAAGCCAGCATGACCACGGAGCCGCCGCTGGCGGTATCGGCGTCGGCGACGACCACCGAGGCGTGACGCAACACCTCCTCGGACACCCTGCTCCGACCAGCCAGCCAGAAACCCGCCACGGCAAGCACGCTGATCACGGGAACGGTGACCCAAGCGAGCTCGCGTCGTCCGATACGACGGAGCACCATGAGATTGACCGGCCCGACGATGAGGGCATAACCCAAGATGGCCACAAGCAGCCATGAGATGTCGGGCACGAGTGCCTCAGAGGTAGCCATGGCGGCGGGGAGCAGGTTGCTGGCCGGTTGGGCGAACTCGTCGCGGCCGAGCCCAGGGGTCGGAACGTCGCGCAGTAGATCGGCCCAGGTTGGCGCCTCCAGGCCTCCGATGCTCTCCACGGCGATGAGCTCGCCGCGTCCCGAACGCTGAACGGTGGATGGGCCGAGGACCACGCCCGAATCGGCCTCGACCTCGAAGACAGAAAGGTCGCCCTCTTCCGCGATCACTCGACCCCCCCGCCGCACCCAGGAGACAACCCCCGAAAGCTGGCCGGGGTCGAGAGCCTCGAGATCGCCGGCGCCTGCGACGAGATAGCCAAGCGGACCTGGATCGGCCAGATCGGCGGGGGCGACCTCGATGGGAGCCACCGGACGGCCCAACGGCGTTGACCGCACCGAGCCGAGGACCGCTGCCGTCTCGGGGGCTCCGAGCAACCCCACCAACAGCTCGTCCTCGGGTACCGAGAGGGGGACGTGCTGGGAGACGATCTGGTCGCCGCCATCGGCGACCAGAGAGACGGTGAGGCGGCCCCCATCGGATGGCGGCATGATGACCTCGTAGACCTTCTCCCCACCACCGGGAACCTCCACTGGCACCTCCCGGCTGAGCCCGCCCAGTTCTACGACCATCGCGCCTACCAGCAACGCCGGTGATGCCACTTCGACCGTGATCCGCACCGGCCGATCGGGATGGACATAGCCACCAATCCCCGCGGTAGCGTTGACCGTGGCCGCCTCGGCCGGTGGCGCACCTTCGCCCGTATTGAGCAGGGCGGCGACGAGCAAGGGCGCGATAAGCAGCCGCACCTGGATCAGACGCTCGTTGGGGTCGCGGGGTTCCGGCCGGCGGCTTGGATCGGGTCCGCATCCGCGGTGCTGCGAAGCAGCGAGATCATATTCATCGAGAGCCGGGTCTCTCACACCGCTTCGAGCGCCTCACCGGCAACCAAGATCCCGAGCACGGCATCTCCTTCGACCACGAGGAAGACCCGGCTCGAGGACATCTCGCCCGCCAACAGGCCCTCCAGGTCCTGGTCGGGTGCGACAAGGTCACCCGGGGTGACTCGGCGCATCACCTCGGCCACCGTGGTGGACGCCCTCGCCTCCACGGGGACCCTCTTGGCGGCAGCGAGGCTGACCACACCGGCCGCCCTCCCCCAAGGGTCAACAACCGGGTGCAGGTCGCCGGCAGCCCCATCGGCGGCGGCGAGCAGGTCGTCGAGGGGAAGCGCCGGGGAAGCCGACCACGACCTGGGCGTCATGGCGGCACGGACCGTGGTCCCACGACCCCGCCTCGCCGCCGCTGCCGGGCTCTCTGCCATCGAGGCCGCCTGCCACAGGAAGATCCCGATGAAGACCAGCCATAGCCCGGTAAAACCGCGGGCGGTCCACATCCAGACCCCGGCACACACCAGAAGAGCAGACACGACGCGGCCGGAGACCGCGGCAACCCTGGTGGCGCGCCGCAGACTTCCGGTCCATCGCCACACGACGGCTCGCAGCACCCGGCCACCGTCCATGGGAAAACCGGGCAGCAGATTGAACAAACCCAATCCCAGGTTCACCGCGCCCAGCCAGTCGAGGATCGACACCACCAGAGCGGGCCCGGGAAGCGCTGCGGCGGCGGCAAAGAAGACCAACCCCAGAACAATCGAGGAGAGGGGACCGACCACGGTGACCAAGAGCTCTTCGCGTGCCGAGCGCGGCTCCTCCTCCAGCTGGGAGACCCCGCCAAAGACGAACAACCGGATCGACTTCACGCCCAGACCAAGCCGGCGTGCCATCGCCGAGTGGCTCGCTTCGTGGATGAGGACCCCGCAGAAGAAGAGCAGCGATGCCAGCGCGGCGGCACCCCACAGCTCGGCCGACGAAGAGGACGGATTTGCCCGCTCGAACGTCACGCGGAGGCTGAGGGTGATGAGCGCTGCAATCACCAGCCAGGAAGGCGACAACACCACCGGGATGCCGAAGAAGCGGAATGCGACGGGGTGTGTCATGAGCGCAACACCACGGTAACGCCGCGTCGCGGCTGTCCGGTCCCGAACCAGCCGGAGGGGGCACTGCGTAGAGCAGCGTGAAGGGAGGCTCGAGAAATGCGCAACATCCGGACAATCACCCTCACCGTCCTGGCGCTGGTACTGGCAGGGTGTGGCGGGGCAGCCACAGATACCACCGTCGACGCCGGCGCCCAGGCGGTCACCACAGTCGGAGCAGACACCACCGCCGCAGCAGACACCACCGCCGTGGCGACGACGATGGCCGCCGAGACCACCGAGGCGACGACCGAGGACACCACCGACGACACAACGGACGACAGCACGGACGACTCGGCCGCTGCTGGAATGGAAATCGGCACCGCCGAGTCCGATCTCGGGACAATCCTGGTGGACGCCGAGGGCCGCACGCTCTACGCCTTCCTCAACGACACCGAGGGTGAGCCGACATGCGCCGACGACTGCGCGGAAAGCTGGCCGGCACTCACTGGGACGGCATCCGCCGGCGAGGGCGTGGACGACTCACTGATCAGCACAGTGGACGCGCTCGAAGGCGGGACGCAGGTCAAGTATGGCGACTGGCCGCTCTACCACTTCGCCGGCGACGAAGCGGCCGGTGACACCAACGGCCAGGGACTTGGTGACGTGTGGTACGTGATCGGCCCGGACGGCGCGCCGATCGAGGGCTAATTACCGACCCGGCTCACTTCTTCGCAGACTCGTAGTACGGGTCGTCGCCGGAGGCGTGGTCGGTGACATCGACCACGCCGACCAACTCGGGGATCGCCTCGAGGAGGATGCGCTCGATGCCGTGGCGGAGAGTGACCTGGGCCATGCCACAGCCCTGGCAGCCCCCCATCATCCGCAGGTACACGGTGTCGTCCTCGACCGAGACCAGCTCGGCTGCGCCACCGTGGGCGG
>DATADW010000379.1:0-1555 GCA_036258335.1 Acidimicrobiia bacterium | reverse complement strand
CGGCACCTTCCTGTTCACCGCCGAACGGTACGACCCGATGCACGCCGCACTGGCTGTGCTGCTCGGCCTCAACGGGCTGCGGGTGTCCGAAGCATGCGGTGCGAACATCGAGGACCTCGCCATCCAGCGCGGGCACCGGACCCTCGCGATCGTGGGCAAGGGCAATAAGCCCGCGGTCATCCCCCTCGTACCGCGGACTGCCCGCACCATCAATCTCGCCGTCGGGGCGCGTCACGAAGGGCCCATCCTGTGCCGGCGGGACGGTCAGCGGCTCGACCGTCGCACAGCCCACCGGTGGGTCCGTTCGATCGGCACACGGGCCGGGCTTGGGGTCGTGCATCCGCACATGCTGCGGGCCGGGTTCATCATGGCCGCCCTGGACGCGGGGTCCCGTTGCGGGACGTCCAGATCGCGGCGCGTCACGCCGACCCCCGCACCACCACCATCTATGACCGGCGCCGCGAGAACTTCGACCGGCACGCCGCCTACGTCGTAGTCGCCTTCGTGGCTGGCGGATAGTGCCGCGCTTCGGCACTTCTGGGTCGTGCCCGACTGGTCACGCAGATTGAGATTCTGCCGGTGCTGCCTCTGTCGTCGGTGCGCACCTGACTCGATTCACGTATCCGAGGGCCGCGTCGGCCAGGCGATGTCTGCGCGGAGTCCGTAGTGATCGCTGGCGAAGACGCCGGTTCTCGCCTCGTTGAAGGCAAGTTCGGCGTTCACGACTCGTCCTGCGCCGTCTTCGCGGAACGCCGGGTCACCGACGAAGATGTAGTCGATGCGACCGGGGTGATAAGAGTTCGGGGTCATCGGATTGCCCGCGGGATCCCACGTCACACCGCCGGTACCGTGCACCACTCCCCAGGCGTCCTGGAAGTACGTGCTTCGTTCCTTGACGGCGGCGTTGCCGGTGAGGAAACGGATCACGTCGGATTCCGGATCGGCGTTGAAGTCCCCACACAGCACCGGTGGCATCTCCGCCGAGGGGTCACAGGTTCGAGCGATCGCGTCGTCGATGAACAGCGCCTGCTCCACGCGTTGGGCCGTCTGCCCGGTCCCCGAGTGGAGATGGGTGCTGTACACGTCGATCCCACCCGTGCGGGCGTGGAGCAACTCGTACGGAACTCCAACCGGAACGAACGGCACGCGCATCGTCACATGGGGCCGATCTTCCTCGTCAGGGTTGATCGGCATCGCCATCAACTCGACGGTGTCGATTGGCCACCTGCTCAAGATCGCCGATCCGAACCTCACCGACGGATGAGCGCCGGTCGCTTCGGGGTCAGGCAACGCGAACCCCTCGAACGCCACGTACCAAGTCTCCGACAGGTGCTCGGCGACCCATCCGGCCGTGTTCGGGCGGCGATGATCCTCCCAGACCTCTTGTAGACAGACCAGGTCAGGTTCCAGGTCCTCGAGCCATCTGACCACCTCGACTCTGCGCTCCGGCCACCGAGGCCCGAAGATCGAATCCATGTTGAGCTGAACGACCCTCAATACCCCCACGCCCATGGGCTGCAGTGTCCCACCATCGACAAGCGGCTGCAGCGGCTGC
>DATADW010000378.1:0-3966 GCA_036258335.1 Acidimicrobiia bacterium | reverse complement strand
GCGTCGCTATGTGGTCTTGGTTTACTGGGTGCGAGAGATACCTGGATTTCGTTCGTGTCGTTGGGCAACTCGGGTTCGAGATTGACCAGCCAGCGACGAGAGCCGCCTCCGCCACCGCGAGCCACGTGCAACGTCCCTAGGTCGGTAGTGATTCTCCACAAATTGAGGAGCCAGAAAGGGTTTTCACGATCGGTGGTTGCCGCTCCTCGAAGGACGCAGGCGTGATCCCACAGGTCGAGGGCGACCAACACGATCTCCAACGACGGGTTGGGCACCAAGACGTTCAATGCCACCGTGCCGCGGTAGCCGGCCGCACATTCCCCCTGCTCCGCCACCGGCGCAACACTACAACCATCCCCTGCGACCATCGTTCTGCGCGTCATGCCGCCCGCGTGGATGATTCACGATCTATCCAGCTGGGGCAACAAGGACTCCGACATCTACTTGCTCGCCGGTGACCAGGACACGACATGCCCGGCATGGCAGTCGCAACGGCTTGCCAGTGCCGTGCGCGACGCGGGCTACCACGTCGAACTCGTCCAGCTCACCGGCGCCGACCATTACGCACCGATCTTCCACCAGGTGCACAACGGGCAGTTCCAGGTGGTCACGGACGACGCGGCCGGTCAACGAGCCGTCCAGGTCGTCCTCGACGCCATCGCTACCCGCCAGCACGCCTCCTCCGAGCAGAAGACCGACCGCTCCTGGGAGGGCATCTTCAATAGGACCTCGCGGACGGTCCGAGGAGAAGGCAGAGAGCTCGTACCGCCCGGTGCAGAAGCGGAGCATCTCCAGGCGCAGTGGCGGTCGCCGAACTCGGCTGCGTGTCATACACATCCCAAACCGGCGGATCGGCGGCAGTGCGCAGCGGCGCACGGAATGCCCGCTGCGGCTCGCCCGTCGAGCCCGACGTCAGTCGATCAGGCGCTCGACCAGATCGGCCCGGTCGGTGAGACTGCCCCTGAGGCGCTCCATGAACAGCGCAGTGACCGCGGGGATGTCGGTGTGTTCCCAGTCGATCGGGCCTCCCGGAGGCTGGGGGTCATACTCGATTGCCAGTTGCACGAGGCGGGCGAGATCGGCGCTGGTCAGACGCTCAGTGAGGTGAAGCGCCATGTCGATCCCAGCTGATACACCCGCAGACGTGATGTGCTTGCCGTCTTCGACCCACCGTTGGCGGACGTAGGTGGCGCCCAGCCGCTCGAGCATCCCCGCATACGCCCAGTGGGTCGTCGCCTGACGTCCTTCGAGCAGGCCCGCCGCCGCCAGGATGAGCGCGCCGGTGCAGACCGAGGTCACGATCTCGGCTGACTGCGCCGCCGACCGCACGTAGTCGAGGATCGCGTCGTTCGCCAGCGCCCTGATCGTGGGTGCACCCCCTCCGGGTACGACCAGGGCGAAGGGATCTGGCTCGTCGTCGAAGACGCGCTCCGGAGCAAGGCCGAGGGGCGTGTCGGACGGCATCAGGTCGATCCGCTCGGCGACAACTGTCGTCCGGAAGCTCGGGTCGATCAGCGCCAGAGTGGACATGACCTGTAGGGGCCCGACCAGGTCCAGAGGCGTCAACCCCGGGTACAGCACGAAGGCGATCGTCTTCTGTACATCCGCTTGAGCGTTCAACGCAGTCCTCCTTTCAGGTCACGACAGGATCCGGTGAGCCGGGTCATTTCCGGCGTGCCGTCGGATCGTGGCGTCACCGCAGGAGCGTACCGATACCCAGACAGCGCCTTCCCGGCGTTGGTCGAGTCCGAGTAGACCCGACGTCGCCCGACTTCTCCGGCGATGCCCGCCCCGGCCGTTCACCAGCCCACCGCAGGTGACGGTCGTGGCCTACGGTCTTGGGGGGAAGGCGGGTGATCTCCAGGCGATGAAGTGTGGAGCCGACAATCGGTCCTCAGGAAACTTCGATGTGCCAGGACCACGGTCACGTACATGATCCCGAGTGGAGACAATTCCCGCCGACGCCGAGTGGGGCGGCGAGTCACTGGCGCTGGAACCGGTGGACGAGGTGTCGGTGCTCACCGTCTGCGACAACACCGTCGACATCTTGCTGGTCGATCAAGGTCCCGCGAAGCGCCTCCCGCTCGCCGGCGCCCTGACCGGTGCCGGGGTTCCGCGGCTCGCCGCCCCTTCCCTCAACGAGGGCAATGTGGTGGATGCGCGCCTCGCCGAACATGGTTTCTCCACCCTGGTTGAAGTGCGCAAGGGCGGCGCCGTGCACCGCCTTCTCTTTGACACCGGTCTGACGCCCACCGGCTGTATCGACAACTTGCGCCGTCTCGGACACGACCCGGGCGACATCGAGGCAATCGTTTGCAGCCATGGCCACTTCGATCACACCACCGGTCTCTCGGGGCTCATTGACCAGCTCGGCCGGACCAACCTGCCCGTGCTCATCCACCCCGAGTTCTGGACCCACCGCCGCCTCGCCATCCCCGGGGTAGACCCGGTCGAACTGCCCACGACGAGCCGTCGAGCTCTCGAAGACGCAGGGTTCGACATCATCGAGAACCAACGGCCGTCGTTTCTGTTCGAGCGCTCCGTGTTGATCACTGGCGAAGTCGACCGCACCACCAGCTTCGAACAGGGCTTCGCCATCCATCAGGCGCACCGCGACGGCCGTTGGGAGACCGACCCGTTGATCCTGGACGACCAGGCACTGATCCTGCACGTCAAGGGCAAAGGACTCCTCGTGCTCACCGGCTGCGGACACGCCGGTGTCATCAACATCTGCCACTATGCCCAACGGCTCACCGGTATCGACCGCCTCCACTGCATCATGGGTGGCGTCCACCTCAACGGTCCCTTGTTCGAGCCCATCATCGACAAAACCATCTCGGCGTTCGAGACACTGGCTCCCGACGTGATCGTCCCGTCCCACTGCACCGGCTGGAAGGCCGTCCACTCCATCGCCCGGCGGTTCCCCGATGCCTACATCCAGAACAGCGTCGGTACCACCTTCCAGCTCACCGCGGACGCGGCCTAACCCCCGGTTCGCCGGCGGGAAGCTCGACGTCGACGCGTTTGGCTTCGACGGCCACCAGGACGACGACGCCGAGGGGTTCGCAACGGTCAAACTCAAGGGCGGCCGCTGACCGCATCGCTGTCGGTGAGCAATGTGCAACGCCGAAGCCGGCCCACACACTGACGTGTAGCGCGATCTGCCGATCTCGCATTTCGGGGTTCTGTATCCGGGATCGAGCGAGCAGCTGCTGCTCGGTTCGGGCAATCGGTGCGCGGATCAAAGTGCCGTTGCGTACTGACAGCTTCACCCGTCCAATCGGCGGTCTCGACCTGCTGTCCGAGGGATGCCCGTGAGGGCCCAGCGGTCCCCTCGGGTCAGCGGATCTTTTGCGGGCGGGAAGGGACCTTCGCCTCTACCCCCCGCCATGTCTGGCGCGCGTCCATGAGACGACAATCCCAATGCGTGATAGCAGCACTCGGTACGGCAACCGACAGGGGGTGTGCCATGAAGCGTGTCGTCGTTGAGCAGTTCGGCGGGCCCGAGGTCTTGAGGCTGGTGGAGGAGGACGATCCCCGACCAGGGACGGGCGAGGTCCGCGTCAGGGTTCTGGCGGCCGGGGTGTCGTTCACCGATGCCCAGCTGCGCGCCGGCACGTACATGGGCGGGCCGAAGCCGCCGTTCACGCCCGGCTACGAGCTCGTCGGCGTGGTGGAGGAGCTTGGCCCGGGCTATTCCCGATTGCGAGAAGGAGACCGGATCGGCGCGCTGACGGTGTGGGGGGCCGACGCGGACCGGGTTTGTGTGCCGGAGGCGGGCGCGGTCGAGGTGCCCGAGGACCTCGACCCCGCGGAGGTCCTGAGCCTGCTGTTTCCTTACATGACCGCCTACCAGGTGCTTCACCGCACGGCGATGGCGAAGAGCGGGGAGGCGGTGCTGGTGCACGGCGCGGCCGGCAGGGTCGGCGTCGCAGCGCTCGAGCTGGGAGCGCTGGCCGGGCTTCG
>DATADW010000377.1:0-4599 GCA_036258335.1 Acidimicrobiia bacterium | reverse complement strand
GCTCACCATGCGCACCTTCCACACGGGCGGGGTGGCCGGCGAGGACATCACCCATGGTCTGCCCAGGGTGGTGGAGCTCTTCGAGGCACGTGAGCCAAAGGGAAAGGCGCTGCTGGCCGAGTCCAGCGGCACCGTCCGGCTCGACGAGGACGCCGAAGAAGGTCGCCGGGTAGTGATCGTCGCCCCCGATGACGAAGAGCATTCCCACCCCCTTTCACGGCGGGCGCGACTCCTCGTCCACGATGGCGATGTCATCGAGCCGGGGACCCAGCTCACCGAGGGCCCGCTCGACCCCAAGGAGGTGCTCAGCATCTCCGGGATCCGCAAGGCCCAGCAGTACCTGGTCGATCAGGTGCAGGAGGTGTACCGCTCCCAAGGGGTGGACATCCACGACAAGCACATCGAGATGATCGTCAGGCAGATGCTGCGCAAGGTGCGGGTGGTCGAGGCCGGCGACTCTTCCTTCCTTCCCAATCAGTTGGTTGACGAGAAGGAGTTCCGCGAGGCCAACCGCTTGCTGGCCGAGGACGGCAACGTCCCGGCGGCGGGCCGTCCCGAGCTGATGGGGATCACCAAGTCCTCGCTGGCGACGGATTCCTGGTTGTCGGCGGCTTCGTTCCAGGAGACCACCCGGGTGCTGACCGAGGCCTCGATCCAGGGGCAGTCGGATTTCATGCGTGGGCTCAAGGAGAACGTCATCATCGGCAAGCTGATCCCGGCAGGGACCGGTCACAGCGACTACCAGTCGCTCCACCCCGTGCTCCCCGATGCCACGCCAATATCGGCGCTGGGGATCTTCGGGGAGATGCCGGAGCGTGCCGAGGAGGAGCTTCCCTCCAACCCCGCCGAATGGCTGGCCAGTCTGGGCCGCCAGCGCGGCGATGGTGAAGGCGAGCTCGACGAGTCCGATGACCTCGCCGGGATGGTCGCCAACCCAGACGAGGAGTGATCCAGTGGGTCGGGCCCTTATAGGCCCGACCCTTCTCCTCCCAGTGGCAGAGGGGCTATCGGGAGTCCGACAGCTTCCTTGACTTCCCCTCCCTGAAAGGAGGGGGTTGGGGCGAGGGTGACTGGCAAGACCATCACCCCCCTCCGCTCGCTTCGCTCGCGCCTACCCCTCACCGGGGGAGGAATACCCGGGGCCCTTCCCCCTCCGGGGTCGGAGCAATGTGTAATCCCTCGGTCCATAACCCCAATCCCATTACCCAGAACCGCGGAGCGATGCGTCCGCAGACGAGTCGCGCTTTGACCAAATTGCGATGTGACGGGTACACTTCGGTCGTGGTCTTGAGACCTCTCCCCCTCTCCAGAGGGCTCCGCTTGGCCTGACCCGGGCCCGGCGGTTCGGCCGGAGAGACGGGTCAGTTTCAGAGGGTCGGCGATCCGGATGTGTCCGGGGCGCCGACATTCGCGTTAGGAAAGGCGATGCCAACCATTCAACAGCTTGTCCGCGAGGGCAGGCGGCCCAAGCCCAAGAAGGAGAAGACCCCCGGTCTCGCCGGCGCCCCCCAGCGCCGCGGCGTCTGCACCAGGGTCTACACGGTCACACCCAAGAAGCCCAACTCGGCTTTGCGCAAGGTGGCTCGTGTCCGCCTCTCCAGCCAGGTCGAGGTCACCGCCTACATCCCGGGCGAGGGTCACAACCTCCAAGAGCACTCGATCGTGCTGGTCCGTGGCGGCCGGGTGAAGGACCTCCCGGGAGTCCGCTACAAGGTGGTGCGGGGCACGCTCGACGCCGCTGGGGTGCGGGACCGCAAGCAGGCCCGTTCCCGCTATGGGGCAAAGCGGGAGGGCTGAGATGCGAAGAGGCCCAGCCCCCAAGCGACGCATCGATCCCGACCCGGTATTCCGGAGCGTCCTTGTCAGTCAAGTGATCAACAAGGTCCTTCTAGCCGGCAAGAAGGACGTCGCCCGCGGGATCGTCTACGACGCCCTCGAACTCGTCGAACGGCGGAGTAACCAGGACCCACTCAACATCCTGAAGCGCGCCGTCGACAACCTCCGGCCCCAGGTCGAGGTTCGCTCGCGGCGGGTGGGTGGATCGTCCTACCAGGTCCCGGTCGAGGTGTCGCCCCGCCGCTCCAACACGCTCGCCATCCGGTGGCTGGTTGGGTTCTCCCGCCGTCGCCGCGAGACGACGATGGCTCAACGCCTCGCCAACGAGGTCCTCGACGCCGCCAACAACACCGGCGCCGCGATGAAGCGCAAGGAAGATGTCCACAAGATGGCGGAGTCCAACAAGGCCTTCGCCCACTACCGCTGGTAGCCCTACCCCCAAATAAATAGGCCGACTGACAACTGCATAGCGACCCGAGAGAAGCCCACGACGATGAGCACGAGAAGCGAAGCGCTGGCCCACCTGCGCCAGATTCCTCTGAGCCGGACCCGGAACATTGGGATCATGGCTCACATCGACGCGGGCAAGACGACGCTCACCGAGCGGATCCTCTACTACACGGGCAAGACGTACAAGCTCGGCGAAGTTCACGAGGGCGCCGCGGTGATGGACTGGATGGAGCAGGAGCAAGAGCGGGGGATCACCATCACCTCCGCCGCCACCACCTGTGTCTGGCACGACAGGACGGTCAACATCATCGACACTCCGGGTCACGTCGATTTCACGGTCGAAGTCGAGCGGTCTCTCCGGGTCCTCGACGGCGCGGTTGCAGTGTTCGATGGCGTCGCAGGCGTCGAGCCGCAGTCGGAGACGGTGTGGCGCCAAGCCGACCGCTACCGAGTCCCGCGCATCTGCTTCATCAACAAGCTCGACAGGATCGGGGCCGACTTCTACGCCGCGGTCGATTCGATCCGGACGCGTCTCGAGGCAAACCCGGTCCCGATCCAGATTCCCATTGGCTCCGAGTCGAACTTCCAAGGAGTCGTCGATCTCGTCGAGATGCGCGCCCACGTTTGGCGGGGCGATGATGGCAAGCACTGGGAGACCACCGACATCCCGGCCGAGCTGACGGCATCCGCCGAGGAGTGGCGGGGCAAGCTGCTCGAGGCCGTCGCCGAGGTGGACGAGAAGCTCTTGGAGAAGTACCTCGAGGAACTCGAGATCAACCCCGAGGAGATCCAATCGGCGGTCCGCAAGGCGACCCTCGATCAACTTTTCGTCCCCGTGCTTTGTGGGAGCGCCTTCAAGAACAAGGGCGTACAGCCGCTGCTCGATGCGGTGATCGCCTATCTCCCCAGCCCGGCGGACCTTCCTTCTGTCCAGGGGTTCAAGCCCGGGGACGAGACCGTAGAGATGGAGCGGGCACCGGAGGACACCGCGCCCTTCACCGCCCTCGCCTTCAAGATCATGAGCGACCCACACGTCGGGAAGCTCACCTACTTCCGGGTGTACTCGGGTCACGCCGCCAAGGGCGACAGCCTGCTCAACGTCAGCACCGGCAAGAAAGAGCGGCTCGGCCGGATCCTGCGGATGCACGCCAACCACCGCGAGGACATCGACGATGTCTTCACCGGTGACATCGTCGCCGCGGTGGGGCTGAAGGGGACTACCACTGGCGACACGCTGGCGGCGCCGGAGAATCCGGTCCAGCTCGAGTCGATGACCTTCCCCGCCCCGGTCATCAACGTGGCCATCGAGCCCAAGACCAAGGTTGACGAGGAGAAGCTGTCCACTGCGCTCCACCGTCTGGCCGACGAGGACCCCACCTTCCTCATACGGAGCGACGAGGAGACCGGTCAGACGATTATCTCCGGGATGGGAGAACTGCATCTCGAGGTGCTGGTGGACCGGCTGGTGCGCGAGTTCAAGGTCGGCGCCAACGTTGGCCGGCCCCAGGTGGCCTACCGGGAGACGATCAAGGGCCCGATCGCCAAGGTCGAGGGCCGCTACATCAGACAGAGTGGTGGGCGCGGCCAGTACGGCCACGTCGTCATCTCCCTCGAGCCCACGGGTCCCGGCGGGGGTTACGAGTTCGTCGACAAGGTGACCGGTGGCCGCATCCCGCGGGAGTACATCCCTGCCGTCGACGACGGGATCGAGGAGGCGCTCGACAACGGGATCCTTGCCGGGTACCCGCTCGTGGATGTGAGGGCGACGCTGCTCGACGGCTCGTACCACGACGTGGACTCCTCGGAGATGGCCTTCCGGATAGCCGGCTCAATAGCGCTCCAGGAGGCGGCGAAGCGGGCTGGGGTCAAGCTGCTCGAGCCGATCATGGCGGTCGAGGTGGTGACACCCGAGGACTACCTCGGAGACGTCATCGGCGACCTCTCGTCGCGGCGGGGGCGGGTCGAGTCGATGAACCAGCGGGGTAACTCGCGGGTGGTCGCCGCCCTCGTGCCGCTAGCCGAGATGTTCGGGTACGCCACCGACCTCCGGTCGCGCACCCAGGGCAGGGCCACTTACACCATGCATTTCCATTCGTACCAGGACGTCCCAGACTCGATCGCCCAGGAGATCGTCTCCCGGGTTCGCGGCGAGGCTTGAACCAGAGAAGGAGTTGTGATGGGGAAGGCGAAGTTTGAGCGGACGAAGCCTCATGTGAATGTGGGGACGATGGGTCATATTGATCATGGGAAGACGACGTTGACGGCGGCGATCACGAGGGTTTTGCATGAGCGTGATTCTTCTGTGGAGTTCAC
>DATADW010000376.1:0-3002 GCA_036258335.1 Acidimicrobiia bacterium | reverse complement strand
TCGCCGGCTGCGAGGGTGACAAGTCGCCCGTTGCGCCCGCCTCCGATCCGCCAGCCGGCTGCATAGACGAGTTCTCAGGGCTCCCCACTCGGGGGTGCCTGTAACGGGGGCGTCGCGACGGTCAGGCCGTCGGGATGCGGGTACGCCACGCGCCCGCCAAGACGCCTTCTCTCGCCTCCTGGCCGCCCGATTCTCGCGAATGGCTGAGCCCGTGCATCGCGCTCGAGCTGCGGTGTTTTCGTACAGCTTCAACGTCACTCGCCCAGCGCCGCGTAGACGCCTGCGCGTGTAGCCGAATAGCTGGCCCTCGAGAGCTCGCGCGCCAGCACGCGGCAGTTGACGGCCTCGAAGCACATCGCCCGCCGGCGGCTCGGCCGGCGGATCGCGACCGGGAAGGTCCCACCGGCCATCAATGCACGGTTGCATAACCTTGCGTGAATCAGGGTCTGGACCTACTCTCCGCACATCTCGGCGGCAATATCTGAGAATGTTCTCACGACCTACGTGGGCAAGCGGAACGCGCGTTCTGGCACGCCGAGGAGGCCGAGCACCTGACGCTGGAGGTCGGTGTGCTCTGCCTCGACCACCTGCATGGGCTGGCCATCGTCGAGCAGAACGTGCCGGTCGACAAGGCTGAAGAGCCGGAGCACCTTTTCCGTCGTCGGACGCCTGCTGCGCCGTTGCTCGGGGTACAGGGGCAGGCTCTGGAATCTGCTCGCGCTTCATCGCGAGGCGTAACTCTCGCTTGATCAACGCCTACACGAGGAGCCCGAGGAAGTACAGGGTGAACGGACCGCCTGCGATTGCCCGGCTAAGCGAATGCCGCCGGATGCCAAGACGGGACCGCTTGCACCGCGGTCCACTCAAGAACTAGCGATCTAGCTGAGCCAATTCCCGGTCTCGGTGCTTGAGGACCTGAGCAGTCTGGATTAGAACCGCCGCGACAGAACTCGGTCACCGCTACTTGCGAAGTGACGCGCACACTACACTCACCTGTGGGTGCGCATGCTGAAGCATTCGCGTAGACGTGCGTCACAAAGAACGTTTGCTGCTTGATCAGAGCGGGTCCGCCACTCCTTTGAAAACTCCACGAGAACGGGAACTCCTCGGAGGTTCCGTCGCCGAAGTCCATCGTTGCGACCATGGAGCCGGAGTAGTACCCACAATCCGCTACGACCGTGAAGGATAGACGGAAGGCCAGTCTGTCGATCCTCTCCACCCCGATAACGCCGTCAAGACGTTGACCCCACGAGGTGTTAGGCACTCCCAACCCCCACATCAACACGAGACTCAGGACAGTTACCACCCTGCAAACGAGTGCACTCCATCGAGGCTTGATCATCAAGACATTCCCTTTGGCTAGGTGGATGGTATCTGGGGGCCACGATGGTCCGAAGGAAGGTGACTCCATGAAGGAGTCAGATGTGAAGTCCTTCCGTGGTGACCTGCGTACTAAACCCTTCGAGTGATCGGCGATCTCCTTGCAGAATCCGTCAACTGGAGCCCGCCTTCTCGGCTCGCCACGCGACTCGGAGAGCATCCAGTTCTGGGTCAGAAGGCGCGGAGAATCCTAACGACATTGTCCAAGAGTCGAATTGGTCAAGATCCCTGCCGGAGGCCAGATCGCGGAAAAGGCTCGATCGACTGTTCGCGACACCCTAAATGTGGAGTCGGCCATAACCGCTTTAGGGGATGAAGGTAGAGGCCAGTCTGGTCCGACGAAGGCTGGGCTTCACGTTAGACGACTGACCAAGGCACTAGGTAAATCCTCCGGGGAAGTAGCAGTGCAAAGCGACGGCCAATTGGCGCCCGGGATTGCGGAATGCCACGATTCGCTGTCACCGTGCGGCTGGAGCCGGCCGGTGACGTCGCCGTTTGACCTCGGAGGGGCCAGTGAACGTGTGGAACCGACCCTGAGGGCGGTCCTTCGATTCAGCCCCTAAGGGCGGCACCGCCCCAGGCTCAGGAACCCACGAGAGGCAGTTACGGCCTGTAGGCGGGCTCTTGCGGGCTCGGGGTCTTTAACGACTACCGGGTGCAACATCAGGCCGAGCCTGATGTTGCGAACTCCGAGAAGGGCGCACTCTTGAGCTGCAGGTCAAGTATGAGATGCTCTGTGGGCACTGCGTCGAGGACCGCCCGGTGGGCGAGGTGTGCACGGACTTCGGCTGCAGCCGCCAGACACTTCTACGTCCTCCGCACCTCGCTTTTCCAGCAGCGGGGTGGCGGGCTTGCAGGATAAGCGACCAGGGCGGACCGGGCCGGTCACGCGCACATTTACCGCCGGCGCAACCAGACTGAGGCCCGCCGTCTACTGCCACGAGCTCAGCGAGTACGTTCCGCCGGACATCGCGGAGTGCAGTCAGTTCACCGGCATCGCCGCCATGAGCCTGCACGAGAGGCAGAGGCTCGCACTGCCGATCGCCCGGCGAGGTGGTGGTCCGGTCCGAATCTCTCGCTCATGAACCGGCAGGTCCAGACGCTTCAGGCGCGGTTCCTCAACTACTCGCGCGATCAGGAGTCGGAGGCCGATGCGTGCGCGGTGCGCATGATGGCGGGCATCGACGCGGCGACGGCTCGCACCGCGGTGGCGGCGTTCCTCAAGGACCTCGGCGAGGACGGCGACGGCACGGCCGTGGCCCGGGGTCGGCTGTCTTCCCACCCGAGCTATCGTGAGCGAAAGGGGAAGATCGATCGGGTGCTCGCGTACTACGGCCGCGGCGCGGAGAAGCGAGCGCCGACTCCGCGTCCCTGACACGCCTGCGCCGCCGGAAGCCATCGCCGCCCGTCACTCCGCTGGCCGTTGACGCCGGCGGCGGCCGCCGCGCCGGGTCAGGCAACTCTACCTAACGAGGCGTCGCTCCCCACAGCCTTCCTTCGGCGGCCTCGGGAACGTGAGACCGCGTCCGAGGCCTCTCCTTCACTGCTTCACCGCCGGAGGATGTCAGGGCGCCCCGGCCCGCTCCTTCATCCGGCGGACGTGCGGCACCACGTCCTGCGCG
>DATADW010000375.1:0-2886 GCA_036258335.1 Acidimicrobiia bacterium | reverse complement strand
TCAGAAGTACGACACGACCCGTCCGCCTGGTGCTCCCTGGGCGCATCGCCGCAGGTCTGGTCGGGTCTACCGTCCGCCTGGTTGCATCCCGGCCGGGGCTGTGACAAGGACCGGATTGCCAGAGGGATTGCCAGCTCGCGCGGGTGTCACGTTAGAGGGCCTGGGCATTGCGCCCAGGCCCTCCTTTGGTCAGCCGACCTTATGGGTCGATCACCACGGTGCAGGTGTAGGTGCCCGGCTCGAGGTCGCTGAGGGTCAGGGAGCCGTCACCGTCCGGGTCGGTTGCCGCCGTCGTGGGCGGGGTCGGGGGCTCGCAGCTGATGGTGGAGGCGGTGCCGCCGTCCACCTGGGAGTTGACCGAGACGGTGAGGTCGGTCAGTGGGGTGTTGTGGAAGCTCACCGACTCGCCCACGTAGGGGTCGCCCGAACAGCTCGCCTCGTTGTCGACCGTCACTGTCTTGTCGGCCTCGCCCTTGTACCCGGCAGGGGTGACCTCGTGGACGGTGTAGTCACCGAACAGCAGGCCATCGACACAGGCCACACCATTCGCATCGGTGGTGACCGTCTCCCCTTCCGCCGGCAGGGAGCCGCCGGTGACCGTGAAGTCCACCCCGGCGTGGGGGTGGTCGCCCGAACCGTCGGCGGCGTGCTTGCGGGTCTTGGTGATCAGGATCGCGCCCGTCTCACGTGCGTCGTGGAAGGTGCAGGTCACCGTCTCGCCGGCGCCCAGGCCGATGGAACCGGGGTCGCTGCCGTCATCGCAGCTGGAGGAGACGAGGTTCCAGCCCGCCGGCACCGTCTCGGCGACGTCGTAGGTCCCTGGGACCAGGTTGCCGAAGGTCTCCGAGTCCTTGCCGGCCTCGCCCGCTGCGGTGGTGGTGAGCGTGAACGGCGACGGCGTCAGGGTGGTCGATGTGAAGTCGAAGGACCCGTTCCCGTCGTCGGTCACCTTCTCGACGATGATGGTCGCTCTGGCCTTGTTGGTGTAGGTGCAGTCGAGGATGTCGGCCGCGTTGTCGATGGCGAAGGTGACGGTGGCGCCGTTGATCGAGGGTGCCACTCCCGTGCTGGCGCTGCAGTCGAGGCTCGCGAAATCCCACCCCGCCGGGATGACGTCTTCGGTGACGGTGTAACCGGTGCCGAAGAGCACGTTGTTGAACGTCTCGCTGTCGTCATCGGTCAACTGGAAGGTGTTGGCCGTGGACGGGTCCGTCCCGAAGCTCTTGGTGTAGCCGAACTGAGTGGTGTTGGGGTTCTCGTCCGGGTCGGTCTGCTTGCGGATGATGACCGTGCCGCAGTTGGTGATGTTGACCGGCACGGGCTTGATGAAGTCCTTCAGCTGGGAGGTGAAGCTGTCAGAGGCGCGGCTCTTGAGGAACGCGCTACCGAAGGACTCGCAGCTGCCTTGGTCGAAGACGAAGTCCAGGTCGAGCCGGGCCTCGCCGAAGGTGCGGGGGCTGAGCGAGCCTAGACCGTCGGACTCGGCGGCCGGGATCGGGGTGCTGTTGATCGTGCCCGCGGCCTGGGCTGCGGCGGTGAGGTCCACCGCCGGCCCCCACGCCGACCCGGTCCAGGTGCGGACCTTGAGTGTCGCGAGCGCGCCACCCTGCTCGATGCGGTACTCGATGAGCAGGTCACCGGCGGTCCGCACCGGGTTGACCCCGTTGGCACACAGGGTCGAGGACTGGTTGAGCTCGAAGTCCATCAGGGTGGTGCCGCTGGGCTCCTGCACCCGGGTCCAGAACAGGTTCAGGAAACCCGGGCCACCCGCCTCCGGCTCCACATAGGCACCGAAGGTGAGCAGGTCGCTCTTGTTGTTGGGGATGCTGCCCGTGGTCGTCCCCGGACAGGCGTCGTCCTCCTTGGTCCCCCCAGAATAGGAGTCGTCGTTGGTTCCCGTCGCCGCGTCGGTCTTGCGTGCTTCGTTGACGCTGGCCCAGTCGATGGACGGCGCCGCGTCGTCGACCTTGAGGTTGGCGTTGACATCGATCTCGAAGTTACTGCCGGGCAGGCTGGCCTCGGGATGGCTGGCAGAGGCCGGGACGATATAGGCCACTACCAGTCCCAAGACGAGGGTGACCAGCGCCAGCGCCCGGATGGGGCGGCGTGATCGGACAAACATCATGGCTACTCCCGGTTGAGAAGACGGCGCGTGCGCGCCGTTGTGGTGTACTGCTGGACGGCCACTTTCGGCCGCCGACAGCGTGCGCGGTGACTCGCTGACGCGGGTCGATAATGCATTTCGCCCGTGAACGCGCCCACCCAATTATCAGCAATGAGGAACCGGATCGCTCGGCATTAGAAAGACGATGGCTCTACCGGCTTCCTCACTTTGGTCTGTGGGGCGTCGACCTTCCCCTCTAGATACCCCCCCTTTCGGTAATTCGGGCACGACTCAGGTACACACAGCTGCACTATCTGCCGAAGGAGCAGGCAGCTCCATCACACCAGGAACCGCCCGGCATCAACCGGACATCGAGATCATGCTCTGGTGCACGTCCCTGGCAGACGAGGAGTTACTCGGTTGCCGAGTCATGAACCTACGGATCATCGGATCCATCCCCCCTTTCGGGCCACCACTGGCCAGGCTCCTCGCTCCGCTGACGACAGTTACCGTGCAGGCTGAGCGTGCCGAGGCATCTGGCAGCCACCCCGAGGAACGTCGAAGTAGTCGCTTGCGTTACTTATGGACTCGAACAATCGCGCTGCTAGCGCACCCCCGGCGATCCGATTGACCAAATTCGGTACAGCCCGGGAGTTCGCCGCCCCGTGCCACCACAGAACGGTTCACAACAAGGACGCAACCACCATACGACGTTAGTCTTACTCCATCCTTGGCATTCCTACGTCAACATTGGGATGGATTCCTAAAATGAGGAGCGCGTA
>DATADW010000374.1:0-5275 GCA_036258335.1 Acidimicrobiia bacterium | reverse complement strand
CATGCTCTCTTCCCCGCGCCGCCATTGTGGGTCCAACTCGTTCGACCGTTGCGATAGGCGCTCAATACGTCCGACCGCGGTGGCATGATCACCGCGAAGCGCATCGATTGAGCCTCGGACGAGTTCGGCCACGTCTTGGCCCCGGTCGGTCGTCAACTGCGGATGGTCGAGCAGGGCCGCCGCTTCATCGACCTCGCCGATCCGGACGAGCGTCTCCATCAGCTGGCGCAGGAAGAAGAGCTCGAATGTGGCCTCACCCACCTCCTTGGATCGTTCGAGACCGGTCCTCAGGATGGCCACGGTCTGGCGGGGGTCATCGGCGCTCACTGCATAGTGCAGATTTGCCAGACCTCGCAGCTCGCCGACAACCGGGCCGAAGCGGGTCGCCACATCGAGTGAGCCCTGGAGGAGTGCGACACCCTCCGCATTCCGTCCCTGGATCACGAACGCGGTCCCCTTTGTATTCAGGAGATGGCCCACCAGCGTCATCCGGTACAGACGCTCCGCGACGGGCAGGGCGCGATCAGCGACCCCGAGCGCCTGATCCGGCTCGTCGATGAGTACCAACGCCCGAGCCAACTCGGCGGCCACGTCGAGCATCTCCGGCTCGAATTCGGCGGCGCTCCGTTCCATCACCGGCGCCAACAGCGCAACGGCGCGCTGAGCTGCCTGATCCTCGATGGCGATACGGCCACGCAGGGTCAGCGCCCGGAGCTCGCCACCTCGATCACTCCCGGCTCGCCAGCTCTCCACGGCTTGGGAGGCGAATTCGTCGGCCCGCTCGGACTCTCCGAGGGCATTCGCCGAGGCCGCCGCCAGCTCGAGCATCCCGCCTTTCGGCTCGGCGCCGGCTTGGATGGCGAGTTGTGCCAGGCGCAAAGCCTCGCCATGGGCATGCAGAGCGGCGGCGCGTTCGGCGGCCTCCACGAGGGCGTATCTGCCCGCGTCGGCCGTGGGCTCGCGGTCCCCCAAGGCAGCGGCCGCCCTGTCGGCGCTGATGTACTGCGAGGCGGCAATCCCGGCGATGGTCTCATCGTCGAGGCTCTCCAAGTAGGAGGCGGCGGCCAGGTGACGCTCGTGACGTACTCCCAGCGGGAGACGGGCATAGGCGATCTCCCCGATCAGACCCTGAACGAAGGCATACCCGCTTTGCCGCAGCGAGCCAGGACTACGGCGCAGCTCGACGATTTCCCGTCGCACCAACTGATCGAGCCGCTGGATCACCAACTCTCGATCAAGGCCGGTCACGGCCACCAAGGCGCCCTCGGTGAAGACCTCTCCTATGACCGCTGCGCTGTCTACCACCTGGCTCAACTCGGGCCCGAGGCGATCCAACCGTGCGCCGACGACAGCGTGGAGTGATTCGGGGACGGGGAGCTCTTCGGTCCCTCCGACGAGGCTGTATCCATCGGCCGCGGGGACCAACCGGCCCTCGCTGAGAAGCATCCGCACCAGCTCGACCGCATATAGCGGTATCCCGGCCGCGCGGTCAAGGACCGCTGCCACGGCCTCGGGGGCCGTGCCCGGGACCATCCCATAAACGAGTTCCTCCATGTCTCCGGCCGTCAGAGGGCCCAGATGGAACGAAACGAAATCCGGACGGCCGGTCCCCCACGCCGGCCTCCTCTCGAGCAACTCGGGTCGCGCCAATGTGACCACCAGGATTGGCCCACCGCGAGACCACTGGGGCAGCTCTTCGATGAAGTCGAGCAGGCCGGCATCGGCCCAGTGCAGATCCTCGAAAACGAGCACGGCCGGGGCCTTCTCGGACACCCTTTGGAAGAAGGTCCGAAAGGCGTGGTGCAGCTCGAACCGGGAGCCTCCCGGCACGTCCTCCAGCCCCAGCAGGCCGGCGAGACTCGGCTCGAGGCGGCTTCGCTCGACTGGATCCACCACAAACTCGTGGAGAGTTGAAACAAGCTTCTCCCGCGCCAAGGGAGCCGCTTCGCCCTCGCCGATCCCGGCGCGCTGACGGATCATCTCGCCGAGCGCCCAATAGGGAACCGCCTCCTCGTAGGAGGGTGACCGCCCCTCGTGCCAGTAGACGTCGTCGACCATCCCATCGGTGAACTTGGCCAGTTCCCATACCAGTCGACTCTTCCCCACCCCAACCAGCCCGACTACCGACACCAGGCGCGCTCGCCGGTCGCGCATGGTGGACTCGAGCAGGTCCTTGAGCAGTCGCAGCTCGTGCTTTCGGCCGACGAAAGGTGGCTCGACGCCCTCCGGCCGGCCCACCCCCCGTCGCCGGCCGACCACGCGTGTGGCCCGCCACACGGCAGTGGGCTGTGACTTCCCCTTGAGCAAACGCTCTCCAAGAGACTCGTGGTCTATCGCTCGCCGTGTGGAGCGGTAGGTCGCCTCTCCGACCACAACCGTTCCTGGCTCCGCTACCTGCTGAAGGCGGGACGCGGTATTTACCAGGTCTCCCACCACCAGTGCGGCGCCGCCAGCACCGGATCCGACCGCGGTTTCGCCGGTGAGCACTCCGACCCGAAGTTGCACCTCGGGAACGCCAGCGCCCGCCGACAGCTTGGCAACCGTGTCCACAAGGTCGAGGCCGGCTCGCACCGCTCGCTCGGCGTCATCCTCCTGGGCGATGGGGGTTCCCCACACTGCCATCACAGCGTCGCCGATGAACTTCTCCAGCCGGCCGCCGAACCGCGTCACTACCTGTCGCACCGTGGCGAAGAAGTCGCCGAGAAAGGTGCGCACCTCCTCGGGATCTCGGCCTTCGGCGAAAGAGGTGAAGCCTTCCAGGTCGGCGAAGAGCACCGAGACCACCCTGCGGCCCGCCACCGGCTCGAGACCCTCTGGCCCGGCGGCTCGGAGGGTGCCGCCGCACTCACCGCAGAAGCGGTCGGTTGCGAGGTTGCCGCTGCCACAGGAAGGGCAGGGCGTCTCCATGGCCGCTCCGCAATCGGCGCAGTACCGTCGTCCCGACCTGTTCTCGGTCCCGCACTGGGAGCAGATCATCGCCAATTCACATTCCGAGCGTACCGGTGGTGGTCACACGGCCGGCAGCGAGTCGATTCTTCAGGTGGAGTCGGAAGACAAAGTCGGCGGGCTAACCCGACGGCCAGGCGGCATCGATCTCGGCGAGCACCTCGTCGAGGCTCTCCGGACCCCTGTCGATGTAATCCAGCATCCCCTGAGGGAAGGCCCCGGGTCGGTTGTTTTCCCTGATCAGCCCGACGGAGGGCGGCATCGCGTCGGAGGCATCGAACCTCCACTGACCGGCGCGCATGGCATCGTGGTTGACCCGGCACATCTCGACACGGACAGAGTTGACCTGATCGCTGGCGTTGGGTGAGCGGCAATTCTCGTCATCGAAGCCAAGATGAGCCGTCATGTGTGGCGCCGCCCAGCTGCCATAGGCCGACCACGCGGTGCCCCACCCCGGATCGAGCAGAGATCTGACAAGTTCACGGACCTCGGGCCGGTCCCGAAACGATCGGACCATGATCGATTCCCCAATAAGCGGTGCCGTCCCGCCGGGCTCGATCGGCGGAAGCACGAAGAACCCGAGATCTTGTCCACTCTCACTCTTGACCAACTCCGGCATCCATGAGCCCATGAGGTTGAGCCAGCACCCCGGAGGGTCGGATCCGAGCTGGTCAACGGCGTCGAAGAAGTCTGTTGAGTTCACCGCACCCGGGCCATCGCGGACGAAGCCGTCGCCGAAGACAACCTCACCGAACATCGCCACCGCCTGTCGGACTGTGGGATGTTGGAATCCGACGTCACCCGACGCCCAGCGCTCATAAAAGTCGACACCGCCGGTTCGCAGCACCAGTGCCTCCACCCAATCTGTGGCCGGCCAACCGTCTGCGCCGTCGGATCCGAGGCCGATGCACCAAGGCGTACGACCGTCAGCCACCATCTGGCGGGAGAGGGCGATCAGCTCGTCCCAACTCCGCGGTGCGGTGTACCCCGCCTCGGTGAAGGGTGCCAGCGGGTAGTAAACGAGCCCCTTGACTCCGGAACCGATCGGCATCCCGTACAGACCCGACCCGAGCGAGGCTGCCTCCACCAGGTAGGACCCGAATGCGGTTTGCGCCTCGTTCCGATCCACGTAGTTGGAGAGGTCGATGAGCTGGCCCGAAGAGGCCTCGTCGTCGATGAACAACCAGGGTGCAATCCCGAGATCGATGGGCGTCGCCCCGGTGTACTGGATCTGGGCTTCGAGTGGTCCTGGCGGTCGCTCGTACGAGACCTCGATCCCTGTCGCCTCCTCGAACATCGCCAACTCATCCACGAGTCCCTCTGGTGGATATTCCCCGACCAAAGAGACCTGCGTCCCCGAGAGCGGTTGCCCGTCATTGGAAACATCCGACCGGCTCGGTTCGGCCGCCAGAGCCGGCCACGTGGAGCCGTTCTCTGGACAGGGGGTGATGTCGTAACGCTGGCACTCCTCCGCCGTCAGGGCTCGGTTCACCAGTTGGCTCTTGGCCATCTCGACCAACTCGTCGAGCGGAAGCCGATAGATGCCGGTCAGGCCGTGCGGGCCGCTACGCACCTCTATAGGGGCCTCAGCGACCGGATAGGCCACCCGTGCTGCCTGCAACGCCCAATGGAGGGCCTCCTCAGTCTCCGCCGTAGCCGGGATCCCAGCTCGGGCACTGGCATCGATCGACTGGAGGGCGAGCAGGGCAGACAGTTCGGGGTCGCTCTCTGCAAGGAGCGAAGAGACCGAGGTCAAACGTGCGATCTCGCCCAGTGCGTCCAGCTCGCCGGCGAGCCGATCGGCCTGGTTGCGTTGGACGAATGCGAATGCAGCCAGCGCCGCCAGCGCCGCGAGGACCGCTCCGCTCGCTGCGAGCAATCGGGTACGTGACCGCGTGCGGAGACGCAGCCTCTCCTCGTGGCGACTGCGGGCCTCCTCGGCGGCGCGCTCGCGATCCCGTTGAGCCAAGCTCTCCTCGAGGAAGTTCCGTTCGACCCCGTCGAGCGAAAGGTCAGTGGTCGCTGACCACTCGGCCACCTGGTCGAGTCGCGTTCCCCCCAACAGGAAATCGACGCCACGTCCCGCGGCCAGCCAATCGGCGGCGCCGGCAGCGAGCCGGCGCTGCATGCGGAGGTCGTCGCGGCTTTCGTCGATCCAGCGACGGAGGCGGTCCCATTCACCGATGAGGGCTTCGTGTGCGATCTCGACAGTGGGGCCCCGGGTCACCGGGTCACGATCGAAGCTGAGCAGGCGGTGCCCCCCGAAGGCATCCAGTACATCGGCTGCTCCTTCGCCCATCGCCAACAGCTCGCTGCGTAGCACCCGGCG
>DATADW010000373.1:0-1515 GCA_036258335.1 Acidimicrobiia bacterium | reverse complement strand
CGGCGTTGATCGGCCGGGCAGCATGCGCCGCCCCGAGACGATCTCGGTCGAGATCGCCACGACATGGTGGTCCGAGCCGGGCGCCCACCGGGCGGCCACGTGGCTTTGGGCATGTGCACGCTCGTTGGAATCAGTGATCTCGCGGGCGACGCCCTGTACGACCACGCTCCAGCCTGTGTGGGCGTCGGCGTCGATGGCGTCGACCTCGAATGCCACCACGGCGTTCCGGGTCGCGGCGGCGAGCTTGGTACCCGGGCCGGTGCTGATCAGGATCCGTGTCCCGTCGAACCCGAAGTTGACGGGCACCACGGTCGGCAGGGCGGCACTCGTCACGCCGATGCGGCCCAGGGTCGCGGTGCCGAGCAACCGCAGGCATTCGTCGCGGTCGAGTACCTCCAAGCCGTTTCGATCCACTTCCATTCGTTGGATCCTGAACTCGGCGGGCGGGCCGCGGGCAGGGGCGAAGGTCACAACCTTCGGCGGGCGGGGAGGCACGGCTGACCTCTGCCGGTTCGACCGACTCGCGGCCCCCGCTGCCCTGGCAGAACCTCCAGGACCGGGATCCCGAGCTGCTCAAGAGCTGACTGGCCCATCCGGCGCCAGATGTGTGTGGGCAATCTGTGTGTTAGGTTGCTAGCATACTCGCATGCCTCGGGACGAGGTGAAGCAGTTCAACGTGTACCTCCCGATCGACTTGATCCGAGAGGTGAAGCATCACGCCATCGATACGGAGCGGTCGCTGTCGGCGCTCGTGGCTGACGCGTTGCGCTCCTATCTCGACGCCCAGGGACACTCGACCACGCAGAGGAGTAGCTGATGGCTACCGAGGGCATTGAAGGCATTTATGTCGAGACGCACAACTGGGGCAGAAGCGCCAAGTTCTTCCGGGAGCTCGGCTTCGAGATCGAGTTCGAGACCGATCACGGTTCGGGCATGCTGCGCTGCGGTGCCGGGCCGTACGTGTTCGTCGAGGAGGTGCCGGCGGACCAAGCCCTGCAGTTGCAGGTCCTGGTGCGGGTCAGCGATGCCGAGACGTGCCGTCCCGGGCCACCGGTCGAGGTGGTGAAGCCGTTCGAGGACACCCACTGGGGGACCCAGGAGATGCAGGTTCGGGATCCGGACGGTCGGACCTGGAGTGTGCAGGCACCGCCGAAGGTCCAGCAGTGACCAACATGGACCGGCTGGAGGGGGTCGTCGCCCGGCTGCCGCAGGCCGAGCGGGTCGATGTGGAGGCGTGGGACGGAGAGCCCACCTTCCGAGTAAGGGGGAAGACGTTCATCTTCAGCTCGCCTGACGCCAGCGGCATCAGCGTCAAGCTGACCAAGGAGGAAGCTGCCGCTGTCGTGGCGACCGATCCCCACGCCGAGCCCACCGGCTACGGGTTGGGCCGACATGGCTGGGTCTCCGTGAGCATCCCGAACACGGCGAGCGCCAAGCGGTGGCGAGAGATCGAGGAGTGGATCCGCACCTCCTACACGCTGGTCGCACCCAGGAAGCTGGCCCGAGCGGTCCTCG
>DATADW010000372.1:0-4045 GCA_036258335.1 Acidimicrobiia bacterium | reverse complement strand
TGAGCGAATGGCTCGCCGGCCATACGTTCCTCGATGATCCGCTGGACCGCCCCCTCGCCGACGTTGCGGACCGCTGAGAGGCCAAACCGAATCGCCCCGTCGAATACCGAGAAGTCCATTTGCGACGTGTTCACGTCGGGGGTGAGGACCCGCAGTCCCATGCCGCGGCACTCGTTGAGGTAAACCGCGGTCCGTTCCTTATCCCTCTTGGTGGCGGTGAGCATGGCCGCCATGTATTCGGCGGGGTAGTGCGCCTTCAACCACGCCGTCTGGTATGCGATCAACCCGTAGCAGGCGGCATGGGCGAGGTTGAAGCCGTACCCGGCGAAGTGCTCGATCAAGGCGAAGAGCTGTTTGCCAAGGGCCTCGCTGTGTCCTCGTGCCTGGCACCCGGCGACGAACTTCTCCTCCTCGGCGCGCATCACTGCCGGTATCTTCTTGCCCATGGCGCGGCGCAGGTTCTCCGCCTCGGCCATCGAGTAGCCAGCCATGACTTGGGCGACCTGGAGCACCTGTTCCTGGTACACCATGATCCCGTAGCTGCGATCCAGGATCGGTGCCATATCTGGGTGGAGGACCTCTACCGCTGCCCGCCCGTTCTTCCGGTCGGCGTAGAGGGTGTGCATCCCGGCCCTCATCGGCCCAGGGCGGTAGAGCGCCACCAGAGCGATTACGTCCTCGAACCGGTCGGGCGCCAGGTTCCGGATCAACCCACGCATCGCGGACCCTTCCAGTTGGAAGACCCCGATCGTCTGGGCGGAGCGGAGCAACTCGAAGGTTTCAGGGTCGTCGAGCGGGACATGGTCGATGTCGATCATCGGGCCATCGGCCGCCGGGTGGCCCGCGTCGGCGGACGCCACCAACTCGAGAGTGCGCTCGATGATCGAGAGGTTTCGCAGCCCGAGGAAGTCCATCTTGAGCAGCCCCAGGTCCTCGATGGCGTGCATCTCGTATTGGGTGACGATCTCGGCGCCATCGCCCTTCTGCTGGATGGGGATGTGCTCGGTGAGCGGGACCGGTGAGATAACGACCGCCGCGGCGTGGATCGAGTCCTGACGGCGCAGCCCTTCCAGGTTGCGCGCCACGTCGGCCACGCTCCTGATGTCGGGGTCGGTGGCGTAGGCATCGCGCAGACCGGCGGCGTTGGCATGCCAGTCCCTCGTGTTGCCATCTGCGTCGTCGGGCAGCGGGTCGAGACACATGCTCAGCGCCGCATCGCGTCCGAGGATGGGCGGTGGCATCAGCTTGGCGGCGCGATCGCCCACCCCGTAGGGGTAGCCCAAGACACGGGCGGCGTCGCGCAGCGCCTGCTTCCCCTTGATGGTGGAGAAGGTCACGATCTGGGCGACGTGGTCGGACCCGTACTTCTCGGCGGCGTACCGGATGACGTCTCCTCGGTAGCGCTCGTCGAAGTCCATGTCGATATCGGGTAGCTGAAGCCGGCCCGGATTGAGGAAGCGCTCGAACACCAGCCCGTAGCGGAGCGGGTCGAGGTCGGTGATCCGAAGGCAGTAGGCGACTATCGAAGCGGCAGAGCTCCCCCGCCCCGGACCGGTTCGTATCCCGCGCTCCCGGGCATGGCTTATCAGGTCCCACACGATCAGGAAGTAGGCGGGGAACCCCATGCTCTCGATCATCGACAGTTCGTGGTCGATCCTGGCGGTGACCTCCTCAGGCAGAGGCTCGCCATAGCGCTGCACCGCTCCGCTCAAGACCAAGTGGCGCAGGAAGCTGGACTCGGAATGACCCGATGGGACGGCAAATTGGGGCAGCAGGATCCTGCCGAACTCGAGGTCAACCGTCGCTCTCTCGGCGACCAGGAGGGTGTTGTCGCAGGCGCCGGGATATTGGTCGGAAGGGAAGAGCGAGCGCATCTGCTCGGCCGACTTGAGGTAGAACTCCTCGGCGTCGAAACGGAGCCGGTTGGGCTCGTCGCGGGTGGCGCCGGTCTGGATGCAGAGTAGGACGTCATGGGTCTCTGCCTCCTCTCGCCGGGTGTAATGAGCGTCGTTGGCGGCGAGGAGGGGGGCCCCGATCCGGCGGGAGATGTCCACCAGGTCGGGAAGGATCCGGCGCTGGGGCTCCAAACCGTGGTCCTGGATCTCGATGAAGAAGTTGTCCTTGCCGAATATGTCCTGGTAGTGGGCGGCCGCCGCCACAGCGGCGTCGACATCGCGCACCGCCTCGGCGATCCCCTCCTCGCGCGAGGCGTCGGGGGCGAGGTGCTGCGCCACTGGCCCCCCGAGGCAGCCCGAGGTGGCAATGATCCCCTCGGAGTGCTCGGCGAGGAGCTCGGAGTCCATCCGCGGCTTGTAGTAGTACCCCTCGAGGTAGGCGCGGCTGGCCAGCTTCATCAGGTTGCGGTAGCCGGTCTCGCTCGCCGCCAGCAGAGTCATGTGGTAGCGGATGTTCTGGCTCCGCACCGGCCGGTCGAACCGCGAGCCCGGGGTGACGTAGGCCTCGATCCCGATCAGCGGCTTTATGCCCTCCTCCCGGGCCGCCTTTACGAAGTCGACCACCCCGTACATGACACCGTGATCGGTGATGGCCACCGCGGGTTGGCGGTCGGCTGCCGCGGCGGCTACCACCTCGCTCACCCTGGCCGCCCCGTCGAGCATGGAGAACTCGGTGTGGAGATGCAGATGGACGAAAGAGTCGCTCGCCGCCACTACCGATCAGCCCCGCTCGGAACTACACGCTTGGGATTCGAACCTTAGCCGGGCAAGACGTCCAGGAGCGAGAGCGCGAAAACGGGGCGCCAATCAGCCCAGGAGGGTCACACTGAGTACCGCGATGCCGCCCACGGCGGCGGCAACGGCGACCCGTCGGGTCGGGTCCTTCATCACCGTCGGGGACGACCAGAGAGCACCGATCAGGACCCCCGCCACCAGTCCACCGAGGTGCCCCTGCCACGAGATGTTCTGCACGCTAAAGCCGAGGACGGCATTGATCCCGAGCAATACCAGCAACTGAGTCAACTGGGCGCGTCCCAACGGTGTGGCGCGGGCCCGAAAAGCGTTCCACAACCAGACACCGAAGAGCCCGAAGATGGCGCCCGACGCGCCCACCAGAACGTCGAAAGGGTTCCCCAGGAAGTAGGCGGCGGCGCCGCCCGCGGCCGCACAACTGAGATAGAGCGTGGCGAAGGCGGCACCGCCCACTCGCCGCTCCAGTTGCGGACCGAAAACGTAAAGGGCCCACATATTGAACAGGACGTGAAAGAAGGTCGGGGCGTGGAGGAATGCGGCGGTGAACAACCTCCACCACTCGCCCTCGGCCACCGCCGCATTGATCTGGGCAAACAGCAGGTACAGGGTGTCGGCCGCCGTCGGAAGCAGCAGGCCGACGACGAATAGTGTCACCGAGATCCCAATCAAGGTGAAGGTGACTGGGGCCGACCGCGTGCTGGGACGGGCCCATGTTCGCCTGGCTTCTACCACCCGGTAGCGGCCGTCGGGCTGGGCGCACTCGGGGCACTTCTGCCCCACCGCTGAGTCGACGCTGCACTCCACGCAAATCGGCTTCCCGCAGCTCGCACATGAGAGCCGGGTGAGCCGGTTGGGATGGCGGTAACAGACGGGCGTCGCCTGAGAGACGGGCTCGGTGGTCACGGTCCCGGAAACGGTAACTGGTGGTGGGTGGTAGTCGACAGTCGGCAGACGGCAGACGGCAGACGGCAGACGGCAGACGGCAGACGGCAGACGCAAGCCAAATGCTGTCGCCTTCCTCGATCGGAACAAACTCACGACCCATAACCCATAACCCAGAACAGGGGGCGCTGCTCCTCTCTCACTAACGTCCCGTTCCCACTCACTGTCGGGAGCTAGACATGCGAATCGGGATCCTCACGGGTGGCGGCGACGTCCCCGGGCTCAACGCCTGCATCAAGGCTGTGGTGGGCCGAGCGACCGAGGCTGGGCACGAGGTCGTCGGGATCCGCCGCGGCTGGGGTGGTCTCGTCGAGACCAACACTGATCACGCCGAGGGCATGGATGCCAGCTTCGTGCCGCTCACACCCAGCTCGGTGCGGACCATCGACCGCTAC
>DATADW010000371.1:0-3241 GCA_036258335.1 Acidimicrobiia bacterium | reverse complement strand
GAGATGTCGCGCTCCATCAGCATCCGCACCGTGTGCCCGGCGGTGCGCATCTCGTTGTCCCCGACTTCGACCTCGTGATCGAAGTTCCCCATCACGGTGTCGTACTTGAGCAGATAGGCGAGAACGTCGTCGTCGGCCAGGTCGTTGATGGCCACCACCTCGATCCCCGAGTCGGGGCGTTCGGCGATTATCCGGAACACGGCGCGGCCGATCCGGCCGAATCCGTTGATGGCGACTCTGGTCATGCGGTCACCTCCTGGGGGAGCTGGGAGGCGGTGGTCTCGAGCACCTCGATGAGCCGCGCCGTATACCCCCACCCGTTGTCAAACCAGACGATGGTCTTTGCCATGTTGCCCTCGATGACCATCGTGGCCAGGCTGTCGTACACCCCGGAGTGGGTCGAGCCCACCACGTCGCTCGAGACGATCGGATCGACCGAGTACTCGATGATCCCGGCGAATCTCTCCTTTGCCGCTGCCTCGACGGCGGCATTGAGCTCTTCGATGGTGGTGGCGCGATCGAGGATCGAGACCATGTCAACCGTCGACCCGTCGGCCACCGGGACATTGAGGGCTACCCCTTGGATCTTCCCGGTGAGCTGGGGCATCACCTCCTCCAAGATCTGGGGGGAGTTGGTCTCGGCGGGGATGATGTTCTCGCCGGCAGCGCGGCTCGTGCGGAAGCCGTCGGATCCGGGGACGTCGGCCAGCCGCTGGGAATTGGTGAAGGCGTGGACGGTGGTGAAGAAGCAGCGGTCGAGCCCGAAGGTCTCGTCGAGGATGAGCAGCAGCGGCGCCACCGCGTTCGATGTGTTGGAGCCAAGCGCCACGACCTCGAGCTCGGGTGTCAGCAACTCGTCGTTGATCCCACGCAGAAGGATTGGCACGTCACCCGGGGTCTCCGGCGTGGAGGCGAGGATCACCTTGCGGGCGCCGGCGTCGAGGTGGCTCTGAGCCGCCTCGGCGGTGCGGTACTTCCCTGTGGCCTGAACCACCACCTCCACCCCGAGGTCACCCCATGGTGTTTCTCCTGGTTCCCTCTCCTGGCGGAACTCGCTGGTCTTGCCGGCGATGGTGAGGGTGTTCCCCTCGAGTGTCACCGGAGTGGGGAAGCGCCCATAAATCGAGTCGTACTTGAGGAGGTAGGTGAGCCCTTCGGGATCGGCGACGTCGACGATGTGCGAGATCTCGATTGTGGGGTGGCCGCGAAGTTGGCGGAACAGGTTGCGTCCGATCCGTCCGAAGCCCATCAGCCCGATTCGTACCGGTCGGTCGGTCATCGAGGTCCTTCCATAGTGCGCGCGGCGCGACCCTAATAGCCTTCAAACGGCTCGCTTCCAGCCGGTCCCACATTGGGGTACGTTGAAAGAGGAGGACGGGGGAGAGGTGTGATCCGCGATGCGAGCCATGGCTTGCCTCGTCCTGGCGATGGCCGTGCTGGCCCCCGCTCCCGAGATCTGCGTCGGACTCGCTGCGCCGGTTGACGGTCGGGTTGTTGCGGGTTTTGCCCCGATTGGCCGCTGGGCCGGACATTGGGGGGTCGACTTCGGGGCGGATCCGGGTACATCGGTGCGGGCAGCCGGCGCCGGTGTCGTCAGCTTCGACGGGACGGTGGCCGGCAACCGGACCGTCACCATCGACCACGGCGGCGGGCTCAAGACGAGCTACTCCTACCTGGAGACCGCCTCGGCGGGTCCGGGCCGGGTCATGGCCGGCTCGGTCATCGCTCGCTCGGGGAGGGCCCACGGGTCCGAGGCGCTCCACTTCTCGGTGCGGATCGACGACGTCTACATCGATCCAATGAGCGTGCTCGGGTGCCTCCCAGTCGACCTGACCAACGCCCTCTGGCTGCTACCTCCGCCCGAAAGCCGGTGAATCGACCGAAACGTCTGCTCACGGCCGAACGTGCACTGCAGGCGAGGTCCTAGGCTGCTGGGCGTGCGGAGGGGGATTCTCGGTGGGACATTCGATCCGGTTCACCTCGGTCATCTGGTCGCGGCGGCAGCGGCGCGCCACCAACTGGAGCTCGACGAGGTGCGGTTCATCCCCGCTGGCGACCCGTGGCAGAAGGCATGGCGAGAGGTCACACCGGCGGCGCACCGGTCCGCAATGACCCGGCTCGCCGTGGAGGAGGCGGCCGGCTTCGAACTCGATGAGCGCGAGGTGGCCCGGCCCGGGTCGACCTACACCGCCGACACCCTGGCTGAATTCGATCGGGGAGACGAGCTGATCCTGATACTCGGTGCCGACGCCGCCGCCGGTCTGGCGACCTGGGACCGGGCCCACGAAGTGGTGCGGCGAGCACGGATCGCAGTAGCCCCGCGACCCGGGACCACCCAGAGCACGGTCGAGGAAGCCCTCGATCAGCTTGGAAGCGGCGAGCCGGCCTTTTGGCTCGACATGCCCTACCTGGATGTGAGCGGCACCGACATCCGGCTGCGTGCCGCGCAAGACCGGCCATTCCGATTCCTGGTGCCCGACCCCGTGTGGAGGTACGTGTTGCGCCATGGGCTGTACGAGAGCCACCTCTGAGACGCAACCGGTCCGGTCATAGGGCTGGGCGTCACTATGATCCACGCCGGAGATTCGGATCAGGAGGTAGGGACCGTCACTGGAAGTGATTTCGAGAGCAGGATCCTCGCCGAGGCCGCCGCAGAAGCGATAGATGGAAAGAAGGGCGAGGAGGTGGTGCTCCTCGAAGTGTCCCGCCTCATTCAGATCACCGACTGGTTCGTCATCGCCACAGGCACCTCTCAGCGCCACGTCCAAACACTTGCCGAGGCCGTGGAGGAACGGCTCGACTCCTTCGAGCGCAAGCCCATACGGATCGAGGGGCGCCAGTCGAGTTCTTGGTTGCTACTCGACTACGGCGACTTCGTCGTCCACTTGTTCCTCCCCGAAACCCGCGCCTACTACGACCTGGAGCGTCTCTGGGGTGATGCCCCCCGCATCGAGCGGCAACCAGTCAGCACCGAAGCCTGACTCCGTCCACTGGTACTATCCCCCGTTCACCCTGGGGCTGTAGCTCAGCTCGGCAGAGCACTTGCATGGCATGCAAGGGGTCAGGGGTTCAAATCCCCTCAGCTCCACCACGGAATCCTTCTCTGACCAGGCGGTTTGCCTAGCGCGGGGTTGGTTTGTGCCGGCTCCTCGATGGCGGCTGGTAGCCAAGTTGGGTGGAGAATGGCTACCAGGCCGGTGTGCGGACTCGGTTCAAGATTGACACCGTGGCCCCGGTTGCT
>DATADW010000370.1:0-5062 GCA_036258335.1 Acidimicrobiia bacterium | reverse complement strand
CGATGAACTCATTGAAGAAGTTCTCCGAGGACACGTATCGGACGACGCAGCCCGGATAGAGCTCGAGAGCAGCGTGACCGACGTCGTTCAACAGGTGAGTCTTCCCCAGACCGGCGCCACCGAAGATGAAGAGGGGGTTGTAGTAGCTGCCCGGTTGCTCGGCCACGGCCATGCAGGCGGCGTGGGCGAAACGGTTGGAAGGGCCGACGACGAAGCTTTCGAAGCGGTACCTGGCCACCAGCCGGCAGCCGGCGATCGGCTGGGAGCCGTTGCCACTGCGCGTCGCCGGCAACAAGGTGGTCGGGTCTGAGTCGGTCGCGTCGTCGAGGTCGAGATCGACATTCCGAGGTGACTCGGGGTCTGCCTCGAGATGCAAGGCAACCCCAGGACCGTAACTGGCAGCGGCCGCCTCTTCGATGAGGCCCCCGTATTTCTCGATCAGCCAGCGCAGGTGGAAGTCGGTTGGTGCGAACACCGTCACCGCTTCGGTTGACCGTTCCCCACTCCGCAGCGGCCGGAGCCACGTCTGCCAGGTAATCGGTGTGACGTTGGCTTTGAGGATGTCCTGAAACAGGTTCCAGCCCTCGCCCGGCGGAGCATCATTCGCCATTCCTGCCTCCTCCCCGGACACCTCCCCCGCGAATGTCCACATACATATCCACACGCTGTGGAGAACCGGAATCGGGCTCTCCATGGACCGACGGCATCCCCCGCCAGTCCTCGGGAAGTGCCTCCGAACGAGTTCGGGTCGGCGAGTGTAGGGAAGGGCGCGGGCGCCTCTCAAGAGAGACAAAACTCGGTTTACGGGCGGTGAACGGGGACGGAACGAGGGTGAAATGCCTGGTCGGTGCGACTCGCGACACGTATCGTCGAGCAGCCGATCTCGATATCGGCCCCAAGGCTCATTTCGCGACCTAGGCGGTTTTCTCGCGAGCCGATCGAGGCCGTCCCGCCTTTGACAATGACACGGCGCCTTCCGTAACCTCGCGCGCCCGAATCCGCCGGCCTCACCGAGTTTTCCATGAAGAGGACGTACCAACCAAAGGTCCGACGCCGCAAGAGGCGGCACGGCTTCCGTCATCGCATGCATACCCGCGCCGGCCGCTCGATCCTGAAGAACCGGCGTGACAAGGGTCGCAAGCGACTCGCCGCCTGAGCGACGGCGGCCCTACCCTTCGCTCCCCGCTCGCCACGACTACCGGCGGGTTCTCGACTCCGGTCGGCGTCGCAAGCGGGGCCCGGTCACGGTGGTTGCCGCCCCTGGCGCCACCGAGCACACCAGGGTGGGTTTGGTCGCCGGCCGGGGTATTGGCGATGCGGTTCGGCGCAACCGTGCCCGGCGACGGGTGCGGGCGGCCCTTTTGGAGTTGGATTTGCCGACGAGGACGGATGTGGTGGTGATCATTTCAGTCGAGGCCCTTGCCCTCCCCTACCGCCAACTCGTCGCCGATCTCCGGGGCGCCATCGAGGAGAAGAGCCGGGTATGAGCGGAGTGGCCGATACGGTGGTGCGTCTTCCCCGGCTGGTTGCCATGGGGCTTATCCGCGCCTACCAAATTCTGGTAAGTCCCTGGCTCGCCGGCAACTGCCGCTTTTTGCCAAGCTGCTCCCAATACGCCATGGAGGCGCTGGAACGTCACGGACTCTTCCGGGGCGGGTGGCTGGCGCTCAGGCGTTTGGGCCGCTGCCACCCCTTCCGTCCCGGGGGATACGACCCTGTCCCCGCCCCGAGCGGTGAGCGCCGCTGATGGGTGCCATCTGGGACGGATTCAAGGAAGCGCTGGCGTATGCCCTTGCCTTCTTCTACGACGTCATCCCCAGCTACGGGCTTGCCATCATCCTGTTGACGGTAAGCATCAACCTGCTGTTGTTCCCCCTGACCCTCCGGCAAACCCGAGCGACTCGCGCCTTCCAGGCGGTCCAACCGGAGATTCGGCGGATCCAGAAGCAGTACAAGCAAGAGCCGGAGAAGCTGCAACAAGAGCTGATGCGGGTACAGCGAGAGGCGGGTGCCACTCCCGGTGGGTGCATCGTCCCCCTCTTGGTGCAGATGCCGATCCTCCTCGCGCTCTTTCAGCTACTTAGGGACCCGGCAAAGTACCTGCCGGCCGACTCAGCTCTCATCAGCGAGTTCTCCACAGCCCACTTCCTTGGGATGGACCTCAGCACCAGCCCAGCGCAAGCCTTCCAACAGGGATTCATCGTCTTCCTCCCCTACCTGATCATGCTCCTGCTGATGGTGGGAACCCAATTCGTGCAGCAGTGGCATGCCCAGCCCCCCAAGAACCCCGACGCTCCTGGGCCGGCGCAAACGCAGCAGGCGATCACCCGTATCCTCCCCCTGTTCATCGGTTTCGTGTCTTGGAACTTCCCCGCCGGCGTCGTCCTCTACTGGGCAACCTCGAACCTCTTCCGGCTGGGTCAGCAGGTTGTGATCTTCCGCATCGACGGCCGACCAGCCGCGCCAGGCGCGACGCCGGCCAAGGCGGCAAACCCGCCGCCAGAGGGTGCATCGCCGAACGGTGCAACGGCCGAGACCGAGGGCGACTCTCCGGTGCAGAAGCCGAACCGGCCGCAAGGATCGGCCAAGAAGCGCAATCGCCGCAGGAGGGGATGAGGTGGAGTTCGTCGAAGTCAAGGGTCGAACGGTTGATGTGGCCGTGGAAGCGGCATTGGCCGAGCTCGGTCTTCCATCTGCCGACAAGGCCGAGATCGAAGTACTGCAACAGCCAGAGCGCGGGTTTCTCGGTCTGGGTGGCCGTGAGGCCATTGTCCGTGTCCGTGCCAAGAAGGAGGATGTCTCGGCACGGAAGCGGCGCAGCCGCAAGCCGCGCAGCGGCAGCGGCGGCAACCGCAAGGAGAGCGGATCGAGCAAACCAACCGAGGAGACCGAGAAGCCGCCGACCAGCCCGAAACCAGCTCCGGCGGGGCGCAACTCGAGTGGCAGGCAAACAGGTCGGCGAGAACGCAACTCCGATTCCGAGCCGAGAAGCGATGCCCCCGAACTTGCAATCGAAGATCAGGCCAAGGTGGTCGAAGAGTTCCTCACCGGACTGCTGGCCGCTTACGGCCTCGACGGTACAGTGACGACGGCAGTGGACGACGAGATCATCCTGGCGACGGTGGCCGGCGATCAGACCGAAGCGCTCGTCGGAGCACAGGGTTCGGTGATGGATGCGGTACACGAGGTTTGCCGGACGGTGTTGCAGAGGCGGAGTCGTCACGCTGCCCGGTTGCGTATCGACATTGCCGGTTACGCCGAGCGACGACGCCAGGCGCTGCAGATCTACGCCACCCGACTCGCCGAGCAAGTCACCGAAGAGGGTGGCGAGATCATGCTCGAGCCGATGAACGCCTCCGACCGCAAGGTGATCCACGACGCCATATCTGAAATCGTCGGCGTGCGCTCTTATTCCGAAGGCGAGCCGCCAGATCGGTATGTGGTCATATCGGTGGATAGCGAGACCGTGGAGGACGAGTCGGCAGATGAAGCCTCACCCGAAGAGGAAGCGGAGTTGGAGCCGAGCACCGAGCAGTAGTCGGTCGGTGTTTCACGTGGAACTTGACGGCTGTCTCCCGTTGGACGGTTTCAAAGCCGCTCACGGCGCACCATCTTGTGATCCGACTTGGAGTCCTTGACGAGGGGATTCGAATACTTAGGATTGCGGCAGCATGAGCCGAGCGTCCACCACGATCGCCCTCGCCAATCAGAAGGGGGGCGTGGGCAAGTCGACCACGGCGATCAACTTGAGTGCCGCTCTAGCATTCCAGGGTCGACGGGTCCTTATCGTCGACCTGGACCCTCAGGGAAACGCCACTTCCGGTTTGGGAATCAACCGCGGCGACCTCAGCGCCTCCGTCTATCACGTGTTGTTGGGGGATACGACGTTGGAGGAGGTTGTCGAGCCTACCTCGGTACGCGATCTGTTCGTAGCACCAGCCACCATCGATCTCGCCGGCGCGGAGATAGAGCTGGTTTCGATGTTCTCGCGCGAGCTGAGGCTGAGAAACGCCCTAAAGGAGATCGACGGGGACTACGACGTGGTCTTCATCGACTGCCCGCCCTCGCTGGGTTTGCTCACGGTCAATGCGCTCGCCGGCGCCGGTGAGGTCTTGATTCCGATCCAGTGTGAGTACTACGCCCTAGAGGGCCTCACCCAGCTGCTGCGCAATGTCGAGCTGGTGCAGCGCAACCTCAATCCGGCGTTGGAGATCGAGGGTGTCATCCTCACCATGCTCGATGCTCGCACCCGGATCGGAGCCGATGTGGTCGACCAGGTCCGCCGCCATTTCGGAGAAAAGACCTATCGGACAGTCGTACCTCGCACCGTCCGGCTCTCGGAAGCCCCCTCATATGGGGAGCCCATCGAAGCTTTTGACCCGATGAGCAGAGGCGCCATCGCGTACCGCGAGCTGGCCCGGGAGTTCATCACACGTCACACACGGGAGGAGCCGTAGATGGTGACCAGACGCAGCGGACTGGGCCGCGGACTCGACTCTTTGATCCCGTCTGGTCCGGGACCCGGATCGTTGCACCACTTGCCATTGGATTTGATCTCCCCCAACCCGGACCAGCCACGCACCAGGTTCGACGAAGACACGATCCAAGCGTTGGCGGCGAGCATTGCCGAGGTCGGGGTTCTGCAGCCGGTGGTGGTGCGCCCAGGCGCCGAGGGGGGATATGTGCTGATCGCCGGCGAACGGCGGTGGCGCGCTGCGCAGCTTGCCGGGTTGCGCGAGATCCCGGCGCTTCTTCGCACCAGCGACGAGCGCTCAGCCCTGGCCGAGGCGGTCGTGGAGAACCTCCAGCGTGAGGATCTCACCCCGCTCGAGGAGGCTGCCGCCTACACACAGCTCTTGGAAGATTTTGCCATGACCCACGAGCAGGTCGGCGCGCTGGTGGGAAAGAGCCGGGCGGCGGTGACCAATACCCTGCGCCTGCTCAGCCTTCCGCCCGTGATCCAGGGGATGCTCGAGCGAGGCGAGCTGAGCGCTGGTCACGCCAGGGCGCTGGTCGGGCTGGATGACGAGCGGTTCGCCGAACACGTGGCGCGACGCGCCGT
>DATADW010000369.1:0-2022 GCA_036258335.1 Acidimicrobiia bacterium | reverse complement strand
GTCCTTGGGGAGACAGGAGCCGCCAAAGGCGAACCCCGGCCGGAGGTACTTGTCGGAGATGTTGAGCTTGGTGTCGAGGGTGAACGCCTCCATCAACGGGCCCGAGTCCATCCCTAACCGCTTGGCCAGCCGACCCACCTCGTTGGCGAAACCGACCTTGAGGGCGTGCCAGGCGTTGTCGAGGTACTTGAGCATCTCGGCGCTGCGGAGATCGGTGAGCACCTCTGGGGCGTCGAGATGCCGGTAGAGCCCGGCTACGACCTCTCGCGCCTTGTGGTCGGATCCACCGACCACGACTCTCGGCGGTGTGGTGTAGTCGAGCAAGGCGCTCCCCTCACGCAGGAACTCGGGGTTGAAGCACACCCCAATGTCGGTGCCAACGGGCCGTCCGGCCCCCTCCTCGATTGCCGGGATCACCTCGTCCTCGGTGGTCCCGGGGAAGGAGGTGGAGCGCACACACACCGTGTACGGCGTGGTCCGGTCCGAGAGGGCATCGCCGATCTGGCGGGCGACGGCGCGCAGGTGGCTCAGATCGGTGTCGCCGGTGTCACGGCTCGGAGTACCCACGCATATCAGCGCCACGTCGCTCCCGGCGACTGCTTGGCGGAAGTCGTCGGTGGCTCGCAGCCGTCCGGCGGCGACCATGTCGGCGACGAGCCCGGTTAGCCCGGGCTCCACCACGGGCGAGCGCCCCTCGTTGATCATCGCCACCTTGAGCGGATTGGGGTCGACGCCAATCACCATGTGGCCGTCGCGGGCGAGACAGGCGGCAGAGACGGCTCCGACGTATCCCAACCCGAACACCGCCACCGAAGTCGAGTTCGCTGACCCGCTCATTGTTCGCGATGCCTTTGCGCGTCGGGCCCGGAGTCGCCGTTCCCGCGTGACCCGTTCACCGAGCGGCTGATCGAGACCGGCGTCGGAGTGGTCTCCACCCGGCGGAGCCATATTTCCCGCCAGTAAGGGAAGCCGCTGCGGGGGCACAGCTCGTGGTAGTCGCCTTCGCAGATGAAGCCTTCGATGATGAGGCAGTCCGATCCGAGATGGTTCATCCGGCCGGTGGCCTCGTCGATGATCCGGTCGACCCGGCGCAACACCCGCGCCTGGCGGCCCACGTAGCGGATCGACTCCCGGTCGAAGCTGAGCCCGCGGTTCTTGTTGTCGTGGTTGAGCGTCGCCTCGATCTCTGCCAGCGGCCGCACCTCGACCAGCTCACCCGGTTGGAGGTCGAGCGTCTCCTTCGGTGTCTTGGTCAGCGTCCCTTGGACGAAGGGGTACTTCACCGCGCCCTTGATCCGGAGGAAAGGGGGCAGGTAGCGGCGGCTGAACCCCTGCAGCTTGTTGAACGCCTGGATTGCGTAGCCGCGCACCGCCGCCCGGCCGGTCACGTTCCCCGACTTGACGTCGCGCCACCAGGGCCGCGGATCCCACCAACGGAGCCGGATCGGCGCCGCTTCGAGCATTTGGGTCGCCTGGCAGCGGTAGGCCTCGGGGTCATGCGGCTGTCGGGTGTTCTCCACCAGCAGCGAGGGCAGGTCACCCACCGGGCCTAACTCGGCGGGTTCATTCGACCGCTCGTGTGGGTCGACCCGCTCCAGCCATGACTCGCGCCAATGGAACATGCAACCCGCCTGGCAGCCACCGTGAGCGGCGCCGTCACAGCGCGCCTCGGCGAGGTGCACCGTGTCGAACATCTGCCGCATGTACGGGCCGACGATGGTGTCGCACACCTTGTCGGCGCGACGCCACACCGTGAAGGTCTTGCCGCAGTAGGGCGTCATCTCGGGCATGAACGGCAGCCCGTCGAGGGCGCCGTGTTGGTCCAAGGTCGCCATGATCTCGTCGAGCGGGCGGACCCGCACCCTCTCCCCCGGTCGTAGGTTCAACTGAGCCCGAGGTGGCGCCACCGCCACTTGGGTGCTCGATCCAGACCCCGCCATGTTGTTGTTCTCCCTTCGAGTGATCGTCATAGCGCACCGGCCTCGCCGGTCCCCCGGGCCGCCGCCACCGCCAGCGCGGTGG
>DATADW010000368.1:0-7442 GCA_036258335.1 Acidimicrobiia bacterium | reverse complement strand
TGAGACGGAAGACGGAAGACGGACGACGGAAGACGGAAGCCAGAAGACTGCAGACGGCAGACGGCAGACGGCGGCCAATCAACGCTTCCCGGCGTACGACGATCGGAACCCGCGTCGCCCTTCTTTCCGTCCCTCCGCAGGGGGGAAGGGACACGCTGCGCCAGCAGCGGGTAGGGGGGCTGGCGAACTCCCCCTCACACCGCCCCCTCCGCTCGCTCCGCTCGCGCCTCCCCCTCACCGGGGGAGGCCAAGGGCACGACCATGGTGAGCTCGACGGCGGGGCGCAACAGCCGAGAAGACGTGATTCGCGCCGCTGGACGACTTTTCGCCGCCAAGGGCTACCACGGGACGTCGATGCGCGACCTCGGTGGCGAGCTCGGGTTGTTCGGCTCCTCGATCTACTCCCACGTAGGGTCGAAGCAGGAGCTTCTGGTAGAGGTGGTCGCCACCGGCGCCCAGCTCTTCCAGGAGTCGGCCACCCGCGCTGAGCGGGTCGATGGAGCAGAGGAGCGACTAGCGGCGCTGGTATCGGGCCACCTCGACGTCGTGCTGGACAGCCTCGACGAGGTGCGGACCTTTCTCAACGAGGCGTCGGCTCTCGAGCCGGAATACCGAGGGCGCATCATCGCCGCCAGGGATCGCTACGAGGAGTCGTTCCGACGTGTCCTGCAGCAAGGGATCGAGGAAGGCGCCTTCCGCGCCGGTGTCGATCCGAAGCTGGGAGCGATCTTCATCCTCTCGATCCTCAACGCCGTCGAGCGCTGGTTCCGGCCCGGCGGAAGCCTCGACCGGGCTGCGCTGGCCGACGAGATCATGACTTTCGTCCGCAACGGGACGGGTTGAGGCTCAACCGTGCCCGTCGAGGCCGGAGAGGCGTCGTCCAACCACCCCCTCGAAGGTGGCGAGCGTCCCCGGGCAATGCGCCAAAGTCTCGAGGAACGTGGCCCGGTCAATGGCGAGCAGTCGTCCACCTTCAACTGCGAGCACCGTCGCAGTTCGGGGTACATCTGCGATCAACGCGATTTCGCCGAAGACATCTCCGCTCTCGAGTGTGTTGACCAGGCGCCCATCGAAGATGATGTCGTACCGTCCGGTGTCGATCACGTAGACGCGGTCTCCCGGGTCCCCTTGCTTTATGACGACCCGTCCTCGCTCCACGTTCTCCAAGTGCGATCCGAGAGCAAGTCCCTCGAGGGTGGGGGGGTCGAGGGGCCGCAGCATGGCAACTCTCTCGATTATCTCGATCTCGACCTCTGCGGCGCCGACCGAGATGTCTGCGTGGCGAATCACAGGCCATGCGACGATCGCCGCCACCGGTAGCAGCAGTCCGACGACTACCAGCGCGCCCCGGCCTCCGACCCAGTCGATGAGAACCGGGGCCAGCAGGGCGCCAATGGCAAGCCCGGCCATCGCCAGCCCCTCGAGAACGCCGAAGACGCGGGCCATCACCTCGCGCGATGCCAGACGCTGTAGGAGTGTGCGGCCGGCGACATTCACCAGACCGCCGGCTCCACCCGTGACCGCCAACAACGGTGCTGCTCCCGGGAGGAGCCCGACAGCACTGATCGACATCCCTTCCGCCAACGCTCCAACCAGCAGCGACCGCGCCAGGCGTCGCCGCCCGACCAGCCCGGCGCTTGCCATGGCGCCGAGCAATGCGCCCACACCGACAATCGCCCCGAGGTAGCCGACTCCGGGCTCGCCGATCCCGAGCAGCTCGATGGCTAACACAACGACCAACACGCCGAGCGCACCCTCCACGATCGCCTTCACTCCGCCCAGTCCGACGATGGCGCCGGCGCGCCGATCGGAGAGCACCATGGTCAGACCGCCCACCAGGGTGCGGAAACCGGATACCCGCTTGACCAACGCCGGACCGGCGGCTCCCGACACGCCGGCAACGACCACCGCCGACACCGCCAGGACGGCAGCCATGGCCAAAAAGACCGAAGAAGGGTCACCGGTCCCGAGAAGCAGGCCGGCTATCAGGGGTCCGGCGAGTCCTGCGACGCCCTCCTCCATAGATGTCACCACGTTGGCCGCAACCGTCTGATCGGGTCCGTCGCTCAGCTCAGGGATCACGGCGGTGTGCGCGGGGCGGGTTGCCGTGATGAGGATCGCGGTCAGCGCGGCGAGCGCCACCACAAGCGGCGGCGCGGCCGCGGAAGCCATGGCCCAACCTGTCAGCCCGGCCGCTCCCGCTTGCGATAGGTAACCGATGGTGAGCGCCCGATGCCGGGGCATCCTGTCGGCTGCGGTTGCGATCAGGGGTGCGGCCACTGCCGCCGGCAGGAGTTGGACGGCCGCCACCACCCCGACCGTTGCCGAACCTCCAACCCGGTAGGCATAAACCAGGATCGCCACATAGGCGGCCCTTTCCGCCACGCCGAACCCAAGGAACGCAAGCTCGAGGCGCCGCAGCGGTGGCACACCGAACACGGCCGCCACAGCCGTCATCTTCGCCCTCTGCCGCCACAGCAGCGATGTCACGTCTCCACCCCGTCGGCGTTCTCTGAGTGTGACAGAGGGCGAACTGGTTCAGCTCAGTACACGTTCAGGCGATGGGTGTCGGCGGGGCCTAACGGGTTCGACACCGGCGGCGATACCCTGTTCGAGTGAATGCGCCCAACGAATCAGCGCCGCCCGGCGGTGAGGCGCCGCAGGATCCACCGCTCCCAACCCGCTTTGGCCTGCTCACACTCGTATCGCTCGCCGTGGTGGGGATCGGGGTGGCGGTAGCGGCGGTGATGTCTGGAGGGGACGTCGCGGCGCCAACCTCGACCGGTGCGGTCGGTTTGACGGGTTCACCCGCGCCCGACTTCACCGTGCCCCTCTTGGCCGGCGGAGACTTCAGCCTCGCAGAACACATCGCCTCCGACGGGAGACCCCTGATCCTCAACCTTTGGGCCTCATGGTGCATCCCCTGCCGGGATGAATTGCCCGAATTCGACCGGGTAGCGGCGGAGCACCCCGAGGTCGCCTTTCTCGGCGTGGCGGTCGAGGACCAGGAGGCAGCGGCCCGCGAATTCGCTGAGGAAGTCGGTGTCAGTTTCCCGCTCGGCTTCGATGACAGCGGAAACGTGTCCACGGCATACCAGACTTTCGGTTTGCCGGTGACGGTGGCCATCGCCTCCGACGGGTCCGTGGCGCGACAGATCACAAGCCGGGTACCCGAGGAGCAGTTGCTCGAGCTCTTGGAGGAATTGGACGGCTGAGCCCAGGTTCAGCCCTGCTGCGCCGCCGCCAGTTGGTGGTCGGGGTTGGCCCGGATGTACCGCAGGTTTGGCCCCTTGACCATCTCGGCGTGGACGATGTACCGCTCCTGGGCGGAGAACTCTGGATGGCAGGTGGTGAGGGTGAGCCACCCACCGGAGCGGGGATCGGTCACCCAGATGTCGGTCGGCTCCACCACCAGGGTTTCGCGCACCTTGTACACATGACGACCCACCGCGCTGATCACGACAATCTTGTCACCCGGGGAGAGCTCGTCGATCCGATTGAAAGGAGCGCCATATGTCGTGCGGTGCCCGCTCATCACGGCGTTGCCGGGTTGGCCGGGGAGCGGGGTCCATGGCATGTGACCGGGCCCGAGTTGGAGGGTAGGGACGTCCACACCCTCGAACACAACCTCATCCACCTCGATCGACGGAATCCGAACCTCGGCGAAGGCCGTGCCCGGCTCGGGCGGCTCCTCGGTGAACAGCTCCGTAGGGGGGATGACCACCTTGTTGGGACGCGGGTTGGCATCGGGCTGGCCGGAGGGAGTGACCTCGACCGCAACTTCAGCCTCAACCTCGACCTCAACCTCGGCAAGCCTGATTGCAAGCTGGCGCGCGCCCTCCTGCTGGCCTCGCGCTGCGGCGAGGTCGGTATACCAGTACTGGTAGGCGAGGAAGCCGAGCACAACCAGCCCGGCAGCCATCAACCCCCAGCCGATGACGCGGATCCATTTCTTCATCGGTCGATGAAAGCTATCAGCTTATGGGCGGAAGTCCATGGGCTCACCGGCCCATCCACTCTGGTGACCGCTTCTCCAAGAAGGCCCGGACCCCCTCGGCGCCGTCATCGGTCGAGGCCACCGACGTCAGCCCGGCTTGGAGATGATCAAGCGCCTCGTCGAAACCCAGATCGTCGACGGCGTAGAAGGCGTCGCGTCCCAGCCGGAGTATGACGGGGCTCTTGGCGGCGAGTTGGGCCACCAGGGCATCGACTTCGTCGTCAAGCCGATCGGGAGGCACCACCCTCGAGACCGCCCCCAACGCCTTCGCTTCGACGGCGTCGATCAGACGTCCAGTCAGCATCAGCTCCAGCACTGCTCGACGAGGCATGCAGCGCACGAGGACGGCGCCGATCATCATCGGCCACAACCCGACGTCGATCTCAGGGGTCCCAAAGCGGGCCTGCTCTACCGCCACGACGATGTCGCAGGCCGCCGCCAGCCCGAATCCACCGGCGAGGGCGTGCCCGTTGACTCGGGCGATCGTTGGCTTTCCCAGTCGGCGCATCAGGCGGAACACGTCGGCCAAGGCGCCGCGCTGGTGATGGAGCTCGAGAGGTTTGTCGAAGAACCCCCCTGCGAGATCCCCCCCGGCCGAGAAGGCGCGGTCGCCTGCGCCGGTGACAACCACCACCCGGACCATCCGGTCGGCGGCGGCGGTGCCGAGGGCATCGCGCAGCTCCTCCATCACGGGGAGCGACAGCGGGTTGCGCCTCTCGGGATCGTCGATGATCAGCCAGGCGGCCGGTCCACGCACCTCATAGCGAAACATTGCGCGCTCTCGCTCGGCGGCTGACAACGCTACTTGCCACAACACCCCCAGCCGGGGCTACCGTGCGCGCATGGTTCTCGTGCTGGCAGTCTCGCTGGTCGGGATGGCAGTGGCGCTGGCGCGCGGCGGCAGGTTCCGCAACCTGAGCGATGTCCGGATCAAGCAGTGGTGGCTGCTCCCGCTGGCATTCGCCCTCCAACTCGCCGCTGAGGTGGTGCCAGATCTCGCCGGTTGGTCGCGGGGCGCGACGCTGTCGCTGCTGCTCGGGTCGTACGTCCCGCTGCTCATTCTGGTGGCACTCAACCGAAGCACACCGGGGATGTGGCTGGTCGGCGTCGGCATCCTGATGAACCTCACGGTGATCGTCGCCAATGGTGGTATGCCGGTGCTCAGCGAGGCGGCATACGTCGCCGGGGGCACCAACGCCGACGCCGACATCATCGCCAGCGCCAAGCACGTCCTGCTCGATACGTCGACGGTGCTGCCGTTCCTCGGCGACGTCATCCCAGTCAGGCTGTTCGGGTACGGCCAGGTCATATCGCTCGGCGACGTGTTCCTCGCCGTCGGTCTCGCACGGGTGCTCGAACACGAGCTTCGTCAGCCGGTGCGTTGGTTCAAGCATGGGGCGCGCACCGAGGCCGGATCGGCTGCGAGGCGGTGAACGGCGCCGCTCCCGGAGCGCCGCTCCAGGCTTCTGGAAAGGGCGATGCAGCGGTCACACCCCACCACTTGGCCACCGCTGCTGCCGTAGCTGCTCTTGATGACGGGGGCAATGCCATCGACGCTGCCATCGCCGCAGATGCCGTCCTAGGGGTGGTCGCCCCAGAGACCTGCGGGATCGGGGGGGACCTTTTCGCTCTGGTGCACCGTCCCGGGGACCGATCCCCGGCGGCGCTCAATGCATCGGGACGCGCCGGATCGGGAGTTGATGCGCGGGCAATGCGAGATGAGGGCCACGCCGAGATCCCATGGGACCACCCGGCCACGGCCACGGTCCCAGGATGCGTCGACGGTTGGGTGGCGCTCAACGAGCGTTTCGGCGACCTTCCACTCGAGAGCCTCCTCGCCGGCGCCATTGTGCTCGCCGAGGACGGGTTCGAGGCATCGGATGAGTTGGTGACGTCGTTACGCCGTCTCGAGCCGATGCTGCGGATGCAAGCAGCCGCCACCGGGCTCTACCCGGGCGGGACCGCTCCCGCACCAGGTGATCGGCTCCGACGCCCGGGGCTCGCGAAGACATTGAGCACCATTTCTGAGGTCGGCCGTGATGGCTTCTACCACGGCAAGACCGCTGAAGCGGTGTGCGCCGCGGCTGACGGGTTGGTCACCGCCGAGGACATGGCGGCAAGCCGGCCAGAGTGGGTGGATCCGATATCGCTCCATGTTCTCGGGCTGACCGGGTGGACTTTCCCGCCCAACTCCCAGGGATACCTCGTCCTGGCCGGTCTCTGGTTGCTAGAGAGGCTGGGGACCTCAGCGAACCTCGACGACCCGGCCTTCTGGCATGCCCAGGTCGAGGCGTACCGAGCGGCCGCCTGGGACAGGGACGACCTCGTTGCCGACCCGGCGAGGGCCCCGGTCGATCCAGAGCAGTTGTTGAACCCGGTTCGTCTAGCCGACCGCTTGGAGGCGATCTCTCCTGACCGGGTGGCGAACTGGCCTTCCCCCAGGGAGGTGCCGTCGGGCACGGCGTACCTGTGCGTCGTGGATCGCCACGGCACAGGGGTCTCCTTCATCCAGTCCAACTTCATGGGGATCGGGTCGGGCATCGGTGCAGGGGAAGCGGGGTTCTTCCTCCACAACCGCGGCGCCGGGTTCGATCTGCGTCCCGGGTCGTCCAACGAGCTGGCACCTCGAATGCGGCCGCTCCACACTCTTTCGCCCACGCTCTGGACCGATGCCGAGGGGGACCTAGCAATGGTGTTGGGGACCAGGGGCGGCCACCATCAACCTCAAATTCTGATCCAGATGGCAGCGCATCTCTTGCAGGGCGGCATGTCGCCCGCTGAGGCGCAACACGCCCCCCGCTGGGAGATCGCACCCGCCGGCTTTGGGGGTGCCACTTCTCTCGGGGTCGAGCCCTCGGCCCCAGCCCACGTTGTGGAGGGTCTACGGCTACGCGGCCACTTTGTTGAGGTGGCCGACGAGAGTCAACCGGGGTGGGGGCCGGTGTCGGTCATCACCGTCGACAGTGAGGGTGTCCGCACTGCAGCCGCCGACCCCCGGGTGACGACCGCGAACGCGGTGATCAGCTGATCAGTCCCAATCGACTGCGACAACCTGGACGGGTGCGTCGATGCCCTTCAACCCCGCTTCCCTCGGAGCCGAGGTCGTCAAACCGCTGACGCCGTCGAGCGTGTCGACCGTCACCAGGATTTCTCCACCCTGTGCGAGAGCAGCCACACGGGCTGCGGCATGGACACCGACCCCGGAGTAGTCCGACCCGTGGCGATTGGCTTCGGCGGCATGGAGGCCGATGCGCACCATCGGGGCGAAGCCGGTGGACCGACGGTGCTCGGCGAGTCGCCTCTGGACTGCCACGGCGGCATCGACGGCAGTGGCCGATGTCTCGAAGGCGACGAAGAACCCGTCACCCGTCGAGTTCACCACCTCACCGCCACGGGCGACGAACAGCTCGCGCAGCGTATCGTCGTGCCAGCGGATCAATTGGTC
>DATADW010000367.1:0-11662 GCA_036258335.1 Acidimicrobiia bacterium | reverse complement strand
CATCGATCTGATCCTGGGATCGGACCCAATTCAGCTAAACCCGGTGGTGCTCTTCTTCGTGGCACCTGTGATTGCTGTTCTCTATTTCGCTCTCTCCACCGACCTCACCGGCCGTACTCCCGGGAAGTGGCTCATGGGTCTCCGCGTGGTCAGGATGAGTGGCGGTGACATCACCCTCGGGAGGGCCCTGCTTCGCTCACTCGGTTACATCGTGTCACTCATCCCTCTGGGCGCCGGTTTCCTTTGGGTCCTCGTGGACGACGAGCGAAGGGGTTGGCACGACCACATCGCCGGCACCAAGGTCCAGCACCAGCCGGGAAAGGTGCTGGCACGTCACACGGAGCCCTGACGGGGGCGCGGCCCGCGCACCGGGCCGGCGCCTTCGATGCGATGCGCCGTCTCATGTCGGGACGATGGCCGGGCCCCGGGTAGCGTCGCCACGGTGCGGGCTCTCGTCTGCCACCAGCTGACCGGACCGGAGGACCTCGTGATCGAGGAAGACTTCCCTGTGCCAGCCAGCGCACCGGGAACCATCCGTATCGAGGTCAGCCACGCCGGGGTCAACTTCCCCGACCTGCTCATGACCTACGGCCGATACCAATTCCGCCCCGAGCCACCCTTCGCACCCGGGCTCGAGGTGGCGGGGAGGGTGAGCGAGGTGGTCGGCGACGTCGGCGGGCTCTCACCGGGTGATCGGGTCATGGGGGTGGTGGGCCATGGCGGGTGGGCAGAAGAGGTGCTGGCACCGGCGGCCATGACGTTCCGAGCACCGGAACAGTTGGCCGACGCCGAGGTCGCCGGGTTCCCCCTCGCCTTTGGAACCGCGGTCCATGCGCTCGCAGACCGGGGCGCGCTCCAACCCGGCGAGACGCTGTTGGTGACCGGCGCCTCGGGCGGCGTCGGGATGGCGGCCATCCAGGTGGGCCGAATGCTGAGTGCGAGGGTCGTGGCGGTTGTCAGCAGTGAGGAGAAGGCGGCGCTCGCTGCGGCGCTGGGGGCAGACGAGACCATCGTGCTCGACGGTGACCTGCGTCAACGGCTGCGCGAGGCCAGTCCCGACGGGTTCGACGTGGTGTTCGACCCCGTGGGTGGCGATCAGTTCGAGGTGCTGGCGCGCTCGCTGGCATGGCGGGGGAGGCTGTTGGTGATCGGGTTCGCATCAGGATCCATACCGGTGATCCCGGCAAACCTCGCCCTGCTCAAGGGGGCGTCGGTGGTGGGGGTGTTCTGGGGCGGCTTCACGGCCCGAGAGCCCGAACGAAACCGGGAACTGTTCGACCGACTCTTCGACTGGGTGCGCTCCTCGGACCTGCGCCCGCACATCTCGACAGTTCTCCCTTTGGAGCAGGGCGCCGAAGCCCTGATCGCCATGGCGGAGAGGCGCCTCCTGGGCAAGGCGGTACTCCAGGTCCGGTGACCGTCACCAGCGAGGCGGATCGAGCGGAACGCCGGCGAACTCGGCGGCCATGTGGAAGGAACGCGCCAGCGATGCCGCTGTCTCGTGGGCGTTGAGCCCGCTCGGGTTGCCCAACACGAACAGGTCGGCTCCGCCGAGCGACTCGGGCTGACGTCCCGCCACCGCCCGGGGTCGACTGAAACCGATCCGGTAGGCGGTCACCCCGAGAACCGCCGCCACGCGTGGCTGCCACTCCTCAACAAATTCAACCAACGACGCCGCCCCCTGCTGAAGCTCGGGGGCCGAGAGTTCGTCGGCCCGCACCGTCGCCCGGTTGACCAGGTTGGTGATCCCCACTCCCGTGCCCACGAGCTGCTGGCGGGCCGCTTGGTCGAGCCCGGCTGATGGGTCCAGCAGCCGATCGGTGATCCCAGCCAGGTACAGCGCCGGGTAGAAGCGGTTCCCGGGCCGAGCGAAGTGGGTGTTGGTGGCGGCGGTCCACAAACCGGGATTGATGCCGACGAAGAGGAGGCGAACCCCTGGGCCGATGAGGTCGTCCACCGGCTGATCGCGGAATGCCTCGAGCTCGAGCTTGGTGAACCCCACCGATCCACCATAGAAAGAGGTGCAACCGGGCGAGAAGCCCGGTGTTCTTACTGCAGACACCCAACGGCGGAGCGAGCATGACGGCTGTGATGGATGCGGACACGCGCGACTCCGAGATGATCAACCTTCTGGTCGCCGGCGTGGACGACGCCTTCCCGGCTCTGGTACGCGCCTTCGAGGACGGGGTGTTCTCCGGGCTGCTGCGGATGGTGGGGAACAGGGCCGACGCCGAGGATCTCGCCCAGGAGACGTTCACCAGGGCATACCGCTCCCTGCGCGATTTCCCACCCGAGCGGATCCGCGCCCTCCGAATCCGGGGGTGGCTGTGGACCATCGCCGTCAACCTCGCCCGCAACCGGGCACGGACGACGAGCCGCAAGCCACCCCCCCTGGAGCTGACCGTCCCTCCGGTGGCGTCCGCACTCGGTCCAGAGGATGCGGCGCTCATCACCGAAGCCGAGCGTGAGTGGCACCGCCGCCTGGCGGCACTCCGACCTGCGCAGCGCACCGCAGTGGTGCTACGCCACGTGGTGGGGCTCAGCTACGAGGAGATCGCCGAAGCGACGGAGCGGCCGTCGGGAACCGTCAAGGCAGATGTGCACCGCGGGCTGGCGGGGCTTCGAGCCATACTCGACGAGGAGGAACGATGATGGATACCGTGATCGAAGGTCTCGAGGCGCTGGGGACCACCGCACCGCACTCGTTGATGCCGAGTGTCCTGGCCGCGACCGGTCTGGCCGACGGCTACGTGCGGGTTCCCGGCCCATCGGGAGACCTCTTCGTCGCCTTCAGCCCCGACGGTGTCTCGTGGATCGCTCCTGCAGGCAACGGCGCCGAGTTCGAGGCGGCTTTTCGCCACCATGTCGGTCGTGACATCGTGCCGGTGGCGACGTTCCCGCCCAAATGGCAACGCTCTCTCGACAGGGCGCTCCAGACGGGTCGCCTCGGGTCGCTCCCCGTCGACCTCCGGAGCGTCTCCCCCTTCCAGGCCGAGGTGCTCCGGGCCATCACCGCCATCCCACCGGGCGAGGTCCGTCCCTACGCCTGGGTGGCGCGCCAGGTGGGAAGGCCGGGAGCGGTTCGAGCGGTGGGCACGGCGATGGCGAAGAACCCGGTCCCCGTCGTGGTCCCCTGCCATCGGGTCATCCGCTCCGACGGCACGGTGGGCAACTACGCCTACGGCCCCGAGATGAAGCGGGCCCTGCTCACCGCAGAGGGTCTCGACGTGACCGAGATGGAAGCGGAAGCCGTGGCCGGCCACCGTCTCACCGGCAGCGACACCACCCACATCTACTGCTACCCCAGCTGCCACCACGCCCGCCGCGTCACCGACAAGCACCGCGTCTGGTTCCACGACGCCGCCCAAGCCAGTGCAGCGGGGTATCGCCCCTGCAAGAGGTGCCTTCCCCTGGAAGCGGCCGCGTAGCAGCCGAGACTGCGGTCGGAAGGCGGAAGACGGAAGTCGGAAGTTGGCAGCCAACCCGCTCCGAATGGTTGCGCCGGGGGATCCTTGCGTTGGCTCCCTCCCCAAACGAGCGCTCGAATCTGGGTGATCAGCGCCGGGGGGTCACTCCTCCGCTCGCTAACAAGCCCCCACTTCGTCGGTCGACGCAGAACCCCATCTGCGGTCGGCTCCGCTTCTTCCGTCTTCCGACCTCCGTCTTCGGTCTCAGATTTCGGAAATATTACAATGGTGCACTCAAGTTATAGTGTACGAACTCACTGAACATCGGAGGAGTAGACAGATATGGCCAAGGCCGTAGGCATCGATCTCGGGACCACGAACAGCGTCATTGCCGTCTTGGAGGGCGGCGAGCCCACCATCATTCCCAATGCTGAAGGTTCGCGGGTCACCCCGTCCGTTGTCGCCTTCAAGGATGGCGAGGTTCTAGTCGGCGAGGTGGCCAAGCGCCAGGCGATCACCAATCCTGATCGGACCACCCGCTCGGTGAAGCGTCAGATGGGGACAGACTGGAAAGCCGAGGCGGACGGGAAGACGTACAACGCCCAGGAGATCTCCGCCCGCGTCCTGCAGAAGTTGAAGAGGGACGCCGAGTCGTATCTCGGAGACACCGTGTCGGATGCCGTGATCACTGTCCCCGCCTACTTCAACGACGCCCAGCGCCAGGCAACCAAGGAAGCCGGCCAGATCGCCGGTCTCAACGTGCTCCGCATCATCAACGAACCAACCGCCGCCGCACTGGCCTACGGGCTAGACAAAGAGGCCACCGATCACACCATTCTCGTCTTCGACTTGGGGGGTGGGACCTTCGACGTCTCCCTGCTCGAGATCGGCGAGGGCGTGTTCGAGGTCAAGGCGACCTCTGGAGACACCCACCTCGGGGGGGACGACTGGGACGAGAAGGTGATGGAGTGGCTGGTCACCGGGTTCAAGAACGAGACCGGAGTTGACCTCGGCAAGGATCGGATGGCCCTTCAGCGGCTCAAGGAGGCTGCGGAGAAGGCCAAGATCGAGTTGTCGTCGGTCCCTGAGACCGAGATCAACCTCCCCTTCATCACTGCGACCGCCGAGGGTCCGCTCCACTTGCAGCGCAAGCTGACCAGGTCCGAGTTCCAGAAGCTGACCGAGGATCTGCTCGACCGGACCAAGTCGCCCTTCAACCAGGTGATAAAGGATGCCGGGGTAGAGGTCGCCGACATCGACCACGTCGTCCTCGTCGGCGGCTCCACCCGGATGCCCGCCGTTCAGGAGTTGGTGCGCGAACTCACCGGCAAGGACCCCCACAAGGGTGTCAACCCCGACGAGGTCGTCGCCGCGGGCGCCGCCATCCAGGCGGGCGTTCTCAAGGGCGACGTCAAGGACATCCTGCTGCTCGACGTGACCCCGCTGACCCTCGGGATCGAGACCAAGGGCGGGGTGATGACCAAGATGATCGAGCGCAACACGACGATCCCCACCCGCCGCTCCGAGGTCTTCACCACGGCGGCGGACAACCAGCCCGAGGTGGAGATCATTGTCCTTCAGGGCGAGCGGGCCATGTCGGCCGACAACAAGAGCCTGGGCCGGTTCAACCTGACCGGGATCCCACCGGCGCCGATGGGGTTGCCTCAGATCGAGGTGACCTTTGATATCGATGCCAACGGGATCGTCTCCGTCAACGCCAAGGATCTCGGGACCGGCAAAGAGCAGGCCATGACGATCACCGGTGGAACAGCACTAGCTAGCGATGACATCGATCGCATGGTGAAGGACGCCGAGCAGCACGCCGAGGAGGACCGGCAGCGCCGAGAGGCGGCGGAGACTCGCAACCAGGGCGACCAGTTGGTGCACCAGACAGAGAAGCTGCTCACCGAGCAGGCCGAGCAGCTGAGCGAAGACGAGCGCGCCCAGATCGAGTCTGCTCTTGGGGAGCTTCGTTCCATATTGGAGAACCAGTCGGCGGCGGCTGAGGAGATCCGCTCCAAGATGGAGGCGGTGATCACCGCATCGCAGGCACTGGCCCAGCGCATCTACCAGCAGGCCGCCGACCAGCAGGCTGGCGAGGATTCGTCCGGCGTCGAAGATGAGGACATCGTCGAAGCCGAAATCATCGATGAAGGCGAGGAGGAGCAGGCTTGATGGCTCTCTCCAGACGACAGACGGCAGACGGCAGACGGCAGTGAACCAGGAGGCGAGTGCGCCGGAGGTGGAGACCATCGAAGGCGAGGTGGCCACTGGCGAGGTCGTCACGGGCGAGATCGTCCCCGAACCGGAGCCCCTTGACCCGCACGCCCTTGGTCTCGAACTACCGGACGACCACGATGCAGCGCTTCAGGTGTTGTTGAGCGCGCTCGCAGAGAGCCGCGACGAGGCCACCCGCTATCTCGATGATCTCCGCCGTGTTGCCGCCGACTTCGACAACTTCAGGAAGCGGGCGCTGCGCGACCAGGGTGTCATCGTCGAGCGCGCCTCGGAGCGGGTCGTGCAGTCGCTGCTCCCCGTTCTCGACAGCCTCGACGCCGCAATGGCAATCGAGCCCGAGACCGAGACGGAGCGCAAGTTGCTCGACGGCGTCAAGGGCACCTTCAACTTGCTTCTCGACATCCTCGCCAAGGAGGGCCTGGCGCCAATCGAGGCGCTGGCAATGGATTTCGACCCGACCGTCCACGAGGCGGTGGCGGCCCCCGGCGGCGGGGAGAGCGACCTGGTGGTGACACAGGAACTGCGGCGCGGCTACATGCTCGGGAACCGGGTACTGCGGCCCACACTCGTCGTCGTCGACCACGGATGAGCTCCGTGGCAGGGCCCAGGAGGATCGCCCAACACCGATGAACCGCGACTGGGTGGACAAGGATTTCTACAAGGTGCTGGGCATCGGCCGAGACGCCGACCAGGACCAGATCAAGCGCGCCTACCGGAAGCTCGCTCAGAAGCACCACCCCGACGCCAACCAGGGTGACGAGAAGGCCGAGGACAAGTTCAAGGACATCTCCGAGGCGTACGCCACGCTCTCCGATCCTGAGCAGCGCAAGGAGTACGACGAGGTGCGGAGAATGGTCGACAGCGGTGGGTTCCGCGGGTTCGGCGGATCGGGGCCATACGCCGGTGGCCAGAGGGTTCGAGTCGAGGACCTCTCCGATCTATTCGGAGGTATCGGCGGGTTCGGTGACCTCTTCGGACGGTCGCGCACCCGCACCACCTCACCGCAGCGCGGTGCGGACGCCACCGCCGAGTCGCACCTCACCTTCGAAGAGGCGGTGCGCGGGGTCGACACTGCCGTCACCGTGCACGGTGAGGCCGCCTGCAGCCGTTGCCACGGCTCGGGGGCCGAGCCGGGTACGTCGGTGACCGTGTGTCCAACCTGTCGCGGCTCGGGGACCGTCGCCCAGAACCAAGGGGTCTTCTCCTTCGCCTCGCCCTGCCCCCAATGCCGCGGCTCGGGGATGTTGATCGAGCAGGCGTGCGTGCAGTGCCACGGCACCGGTACGGAGGTCCGCTCGAGGACGGTCAAGGTGCGGGTGCCGGCTGGTGTCAAGCCGGGAGGGACCATCAGGCTCAAGGGCAAGGGCTCGCCGGGCCGCAACGGTGGCCCGCCTGGGGACCTGCTCATCAAGACGCACGTGGCACACCACCCGGTGTTCGGGCGACGCGGCGACGACCTCACCGTGAGACTGCCCATCACCTACTCGGAGGCGGTGCTGGGCGCCAAGGTCGAAGTCCCCACCCTCAACGGCTCGGTGACGCTCAAGGTGCCTCCGGGCACACCTGGCGGGAAGACCTTTCGGATCAGGGGCAAGGGCATCGATCGCGGAAGGGGTAAGACGGGAGACCTCTTGGCGACGGTTGATGTCGTGGTGCCGCAGAAGGTCAACCGCGACGCCAAGAAGCTGCTCGAGGAGCTGCGCGCCTTCGAGCCGGAGAACCCGCGGGCCAACCTGAGGGTGTGACATGGCCGAGGAAGCGCAGAGAAGCGAGGCCGTCTTTGTCATCTCGGTGGCCGCCGAGCTCACCGGGGTCCATCCCCAGACGCTGCGGATCTACGAGCGACGCGGTCTCATCGAGCCGTACCGCACCCCGGGCGGCACCCGCCGCTATTCCCGGGCCGACCTGGAGCGGCTCGAGTTGATCCTGGCTTTGACCGAAGCCGGTCTCAACCTGGAGGGGGTCAAACGGGTTCTCAAGCTCGAGGAGGAGATCGAGGAGCTACGCGATGACGTCGCCGAGATGAAGCACCGGGTCGAGGAGATGGCCGAGGAGGCCGAGCGGAAAGTGCGCGAGGTCCACCGCAGCTACCGTCGCGAGATCGTGCTGCACAGCAGGAGCCAGTCCCGGGCAAGGCATGACGACTGACCGTACGGTGGGATACGAAGGTCCGATCCGGGTCCTCGACCCCAGCGGGGTGCTGCTCGACATCGGGCCGGGGAAGCTCTTCCCAATCGATGGCCGACCAGGGCACTGGGAGGGCGCCGTCGAGGTGAGTCGTGGCTCCGGCATCGTGGGGAAAGCCCTCCAGGTCCTGATCGATACCGGTTCCGCCCGTAGCGCCGCCGTGCTTCAGCCCGGCGACGAGAGTTCCGGGGATATGGCCACGGTGCGATTCGTCGGAGCCGGCGCTGCCCCGTTCTGAGAGGGCATCGCACGATTGGCTGTCCATCAGGCCTGATCCGGTTCGTCGTCATCTCGTATGGTGCCGGTGGCGAGATCCGGCCCGCGAGCTCCGGGAGGAATGACATGAAGTACCTGGCCCTGATCGCTAGCGAGGAGCCGACCGAGGAGGTCGATCCTGAGGTGTGGCAGCAGGTGATGGATGCTTACAACGCCTTTGGCGAGGCCGGGGACAAGGCTGGCGTCATCGTCTCCGGCGAGGCGCTCGAGCCGAGCGCCACGGCGACAACCGTCCGGGTACGTGACGGTGAGACGCTGCTCACCGATGGCCCGTTCGCCGAGACGAAGGAGATCATCGGCGGTTACTACATCCTCGATTGCCCCGACCTCGACACCGCCATCCACTGGGCGGCGCAGATACCCGGCGCCAAGACGGGTTCCGTCGAGGTGCGGCCGATCATGGAGGTCAGCTGAGCACATGAGCCGGGTGGCGGTTGAGCCACCGACCTCCGACCCGCATCGAGCGGTGGCCGTCGCCTTTCGGGAGCAATCCGGGAAGGTGGTGGCCACCCTCGCCCGGGCATTTCGCAGCATTGACCTGGCCGAAGATGCGGTCCAGGAGGCATTCGAGACCGCGCTCCGGGTGTGGCCGGAGCGGGGCATGCCCGAGAAACCCGCTGCATGGATCACCACCACCGCCCGCAACAAGGCTCTGGACAGGGTCAGGCGAGAGGCGAGGCGGCCCGATCTGGAGGCATCGGCGCAGGGAACCGCTCTAGTGACCGATGACGACCCTGCCCTCGACGAGGAGATCCCCGACGACCGCCTTCGGCTGGTCTTCACCTGCTGCCACCCCGCTCTGAACGCCGAGGCGCGTGTGGCACTCACCCTCCGGTTGCTGGGCGGGCTGTCCACTTCCGAGATCGCCCGCGCCTTCCTTGTCACGGAAGCGACGATGGCGAAGCGGCTGGTACGGGCGAAGCGGAAGATCGCCGCGGCAGGCATCCCTTATCGCGTCCCCGATTCCGACGAGCTCCCCAACCGGCTCCACGGTGTCTTGGCCACTCTTTACCTGGCATTCACCGCAGGCCACGTGGCCACTACCGGTGACGATCTGCTGCGACTCGACATCTGCGAAGAGGCGATCCGGCTGACCCGGGTCCTGTGGAGGCTGATGCCCGACGAGCCGGAGGTGAGCGGTCTGCTGGCTCTGATGCTGCTGACGCACTCCCGGCGCGACGCCAGGGTGGGAGACGACGGAAGCCTGGTCCTGCTCGAAGACCAGCCACGCCGACTGTGGGACCACACGATGAAGCTGGAGGGCCTCGAAGTGCTCGATTCGGCACTACGCGGGGGGACGCCCGGCCAGTACCAGACGCAGGCGGCGATCGCTGCAGTGCACGCCGAGGCGGCGCAGGCCGACGACACCGACTGGGACCAGATCGTGGGGCTCTACGACGCCCTGCTCGACATGCGACCCGGGCCGGTGGTGGCGCTGAACCGGGCCGTTGCCGTTGCAAAGCGCGATGGGCCGGACGCCGGGTTGGTCGAGGCGAACGAGGTTTTGGCCGGTGGCCGACTCGAGGGGTACCCCTACCTACATGCCACCAGGGGAGATCTGCTGGCTCGTCTGGGTCGCATCGCGGAGGCCGCCGCGGCTTTCCGCCGCGCCCTCGAGTTGACCGTCAATCCCGCCGAGAAGCGGTACCTGGAGAGCCGGATCGAGGGGCTGGGTCGGTAGAGGTGAATAACTCCTGGTGAATCGGGCTCACTCGCCATGACGACTTTTCAACTCGTCGCGGATCTCGGTGAGGAGCACCACCTGCTGGGACTCGGTCTCGGCGGTGGCGGGTTGCTCCCTCTGGAGCTTGTTGTACGCCCGGACCAGGAGGAAAACCACCAGGCCGACAGCGACGAAGTTGATGATCGCGCTGAGCACGCGGCCGAAAGCGAACGACCCCACCGTCCACTGCCCAAGGTCGTCCAACCCGGGGATCACCAAGGCAATGAACGGGTTCAACAAGCCCTCGACGATGGCGGTGACGATGGCCGTGAATGCGATGCCCATCACGAATCCGACCGCAACGTCGATAACGCTGCCTCGATTGAGGAAGTCGCGGAACTCCTGCAGCACGTCATCCTCCCTGTCGTCGACGGCCGACCTTTGGTACGGGCTTGTCAGGCTCCCCGCAAATCCAACCGGCGGGCCCTTCGCTCATCGGCCGCGGCGGCGCGGCGTATCTGCTCGTCGGTCTCGGCAATCAGCGGAGGCACCGGGACCGGGCTCCCGTGCTCATCGACCCCGACCATCGTGAAGAACGCCGTGGTGGTGAGCTGGCTCTCCCCGGTGCTGACGATCTCCCGCCAGACTTCGACTTCCACCTCCATCGAGGTTCGCCACACCCTGGTCAGCTCGGCGATGAGATGAACCAGATCACCTACGTGCACCGGGGCGAGGAAGGCGAGCGAGTCGACCGAAGCGGTGACTACCGACATGGCGGCATGCCGCACCGCGGCCAAGCCGGCGGCGGTGTCAGCCAGCCGCATGATCACGCCACCATGGACGAAACCGCGGATGTTGACGTCACCCGGCTCCATCAACTCGACCAGTTCGATTCTCGACATAGGCCCGCCCCAAACTTGATAGAATACGACTCAGGTTTTCTGCGTTATACGTAGAGACCGCGAGGTATCCGAGCCTCGAGGACGCTACACGGGGAATACATACGGATGGATTTCGAAAAGCTCACCACAAAGAGCCGCCAGGCGCTGATCGACGCTCGCCAAATAGCGGTGGATGCCAACCACGCCGCCATACAGCCGGCGCACATGGTGATGGCGCTGCTCGGCCAGACCGATGGTCTGGTCTACCCGCTGCTGGCGCGCATGGGGGTCCAGCCGGCCGAAGTACGGGTGCAGGCGGAGCGAGAACTCGACGCCTTGCCAAAGGTGTACGGCGCCAACGAGCCGGGGCTCTCGCCGGAGTTGAACCGGGTGCTGGAAGCGGCCGACACCGCCCGCACCGACCTCAAGGACGATTATGTCTCGGTCGAGCACCTCCTCCTGGCGCTGTCGGAGTCAGCCCATCCCGTGGGGGTGGAGCTACGACGGTTGGGGATCGACCGCCAGCGGCTGCTTGAGGCGCTCGCCGCGGTCCGTGGTGCCCAGCGTGTCACCTCGCCCGACCCCGAGTCGACCTTCAACGCCCTGGAACAGTATGGACGGGACCTAACCGAGTTGGCCCGCCGCCAGAAGCTCGACCCCGTAATCGGACGGGATGAGGAGATCCGCCGCGTCATCCAAGTGCTCTCCCGGCGCACCAAGAACAACCCGGTCCTCATCGGCGAGCCAGGAGTGGGCAAGACCGCCATCGTCGAGGGGCTGGCCCGGCGCGTCGCCGATGGCGATATCCCCACCTCACTGACAGACAAGCGGATCATCGCGCTCGACCTGGGTGCAATGGTGGCCGGCGCCAAGTACCGAGGGGAGTTCGAGGAACGGCTCAAGGCGGTGCTCGACGAGATCCGGGCATCCGAGGGGAGTGTCATCACCTTCCTCGACGAATTGCACACCGTCGTCGGGGCCGGTGCCGCCGAAGGCGCCATGGATGCATC
>DATADW010000366.1:0-7274 GCA_036258335.1 Acidimicrobiia bacterium | reverse complement strand
CGCGCGGTTCGGCTAGCAGCACACGATCGACCATTGTTGACATGGTATGAGGCCGGAGCCGCTACGTCTCCCCCGGCTGTGATACCGGCCGCCGGCTGTGTTGACTGTGCGCATGCCTTCGGTGCCCGTAGTAGCGGTGGTCGGCCGGCCCAACGTGGGGAAGTCGACGCTGGTCAACCGGATCATCGGGTCGCGCTCTGCTGTCGTCGAGGAGTTGCCGGGCGTCACCCGCGATCGCCGGGAATTCTCCGCCGATTGGGCCGGTCACGGCTTTCTGCTGGTGGACACCGGGGGTTGGGAGGTCGACCCGAGCGAGGACTTGGTCGTGGCGATCAGGGAGCAGGCGGAGGCTGCGGTACGAGCAGCTGACGCCATTCTCTTTGTGGTAGATGCCACCACCGGGATCTCACCTGACGATGCCGGGGTCGCCCGGCTCTTGCACGATTCCGGCACCCCGATCCTGTTGGTGGCCAACAAGGTGGACGACGCGGCGAGAGAGGCCGACGTCCATCACCTATGGAGCCTCGGTGTTGGCCAGCCTTACCCGGTGAGCGCCCTCCACGGGCGGGGGGCCGGCGAACTGCTCGATGCCCTGGTGGCGACGCTTCCCGATGGACCGGGAACGGTGGAGCTGGACGGAACCCCTTCGCTTGCGATTGTGGGACGCCCCAATGTCGGGAAGTCGACCTTGCTCAACCGGCTGACCGGAACGCAGCGGGTTCTCGTGTCACCCACGCCGGGGACGACGAGAGACCCGATCGACGCCATCGTCGAGTTGGACGGCGTCTCGTACCGGGTGGTCGACACCGCAGGGATCCGTCGCCAGGCGCGGATCGCAGAGGACGCCGACCACTACGCCGTGCTCAGGGCACGGAAGGCGCTGGCCGACTCGGACGTCGCCGTTCTTCTCGTCGATGCGGTGGAAGGAGTGACCTCCCAGGACCAGAGAGTGGCCGAGGAGGTGGTGGAGGCCGGCGCTGGGTTGGTGGTGCTCCTCAACAAGTGGGACGCGGCGGACACCGAGCAGCGAGAGTTGACCGAGAGAGGGGTGGGGCAGCGGCTCGGCTTCGTCTCGTGGGCGCCGCTGTTACGCGGCTCGGCGCGAACGGGGGCACGGCTCCGCCGTCTTCCCGCCGCGGTGGAAACGGCCCGGACCAACCGGGAGACCAGGGTGCCGACGGGCCCGCTCAACCGGATGGTCCGGTCGTGGCAGGAGGAGCACCCTCCGCCGATGCGGCGGGGGAGGAGGGCAAAGATCCTCTACGCCACGCAGGCCGGGGTCCGCCCACCGACGGTGCTTCTCTTCGTCTCGGGCGGCGAGCTCCCCACCGACTATCTCCGATTCCTGGAGAACCGGTTGCGCAGGGAGATCGACCTCACCGGTACGCCGGTGCGGGTAGTTGGCCGGAGGAGGGTTGGGAGCGCCAGGCGGGAAGACGGTCGCTATGGCGCCTAGGAACCCGCTCGAGCCCGACCAGCGACCTCCCGAGGATGACGGCAGGATGCCATGGCACCTCTGGCTGCTCATAGTGGCCGCGGTCGTCTACCTGGGATGGCGGTTGATCCAGGGAATCCAGGCACTGGTCAACTGGCTGGCGGGGTGAGTTCCGCCCGACACGTGTCTACGATTGCCGCGGCGGGCCGTGGCGCAGCTTGGTAGCGCACCAGTCTGGGGGACTGGGGGTCGCCGGTTCAAATCCGGCCGGCCCGACAACAGCCCCGCTTCGCGTTGCACAAGCGACACCCCCTCCGGTAATGTCGGTGACACTCGCCTGGGTGGCGCGGACCACCCGGGTTTGGAGAGTGGACGGGAAGTGGGACCGATTGGAGGATTCGACTGATGAGAATGCGTGAAAAGCTCGCGTCCTGGCGCTGGTTGGCGCTAGTCGCGGTGCTCGCGCTGGTGGCTGCCGCCTGCCAAGGTGGCACTACCGACACGACCACCGACGGCGGCGTCGCCACGACGGCTGCGGGCGTAACTGAAACCACCGCTGCGGGTGGGACTGAAACCACCGCTGGTGCCGCGGATACCACCGCGGCAGGCGGCACGGACACGACCGCAGCGCCGGCGGCTGAGGGCTTCTCCTACACCATGGGGATCTTCGCCGACGTGACCACCGACAACTACTGGACGCTGCTCGATACCGGCGGCTCCACCGTGTGGAACTCCTACCTGCTCGACGACACCCACGTTGGGTTGTTCGACCTCGCCGCTCCCGGGTTCGAGGTCGTGCCCGCGCTGGCTTCAGTCGACGAGGTTCCCGCGGTGACGCAGGAGGGCGACGCCTGGGTGGCCGAGATCCCGATGAAGGAAGACGCCACGTGGAGCGACGGTGAGCCCATCACCGCCGAGGACTATGTGTTCACCTGGAACACGGCCCGCGACTTCAACCTCGGTGCCAACTGGATCGAATACGTCCGGGCGGCCACGGAGGACGACCCGGAGACCGAGGTCGACGAGTCGGCGCAGGTCGGGGTAACAGGGGTCGAGGCGGTCGATGACTACACCGTCAGGATCACCTGGAACCAGCAGCCGGGCGTCTCGGTATGGGGTCTGGGCAACGGCCCGCACAACATGCCGATCATGGCGCAGCACTTCTGGGCGGACGTTGTAGAGGAAGCAGCGGCCAGCGAGGACCCGTTGGCGACGCTCGAGGCAGCCTCGGGCGCCGGCGACCCGGCCTCCGGTGCGATCGTCTACGACACCCGTCAGGAGGGCGCCTTCGCCCGCAACGTGGCCAACGAGACCTACTTCGCCGCAGGCCAGGAGGTCACCAGCGGTGAGACCACCTACACCGAAGGTCCGTATCTCTCCGACTCCACGCTGCAGTTCTACGGCTCACAGGATGCCGCCGTGCTGGCACTCGCCGACGGTGAGGTGGACTACCTCCTCAACCCGCTCGGCATGCAGCGCGGTCTCCAGGACCAGGTCGAGGGCAATCAGGACCTGAGCGCCGTCGTCAACCCGACGAACGGCTACCGGTACCTCGCCTTCAACTTGACCAAGGCGCCCATGAGCGACCAGGCGTTCCGCGACGCGCTGGCCGTCATGATCGACAAGGAGTACGCGGCGAACAGCGTGCTCCAGGGTGTGGCCTTCCCGCTGTATGTGCAGGTCCCCGAGGGGAATACCAAGTGGTACAACGAGGAAGTCGCCAACGAGATAGCGTCGCAGTACGAGGGCAAGACCCCGGACCAGCGTCTCAACGAGGCGGTGCAGATCCTCAAGGACGCCGGGTACACCTGGGAAACCGAGCCATCGGTAGAGCCCGAGACGCTCGCCATCACTCCCGGCGTCGGGATGATGATGCCCAACGGGAATCCAGTCCGCGAGCTGGAGCTGATCTCGCCGACTCCGTCGTATGACCCACTGCGGGCCAACTACGGCAACTACATCGAGAGCGTTGCCACCGAGTTGGGTATCCCGATCGACAACGAGCCGACCGAGTTCAACACCATCATCGAGCGGGTCTACGTGCCCAACGATGAGGGTGAGCTCACGTTCGACATGTTCATCCTGGGGTGGAGCCTCGGGAACCCGGCACTGCCGACGTTCCACGAGTCGTTCTTCTCCAGCCGGAACCTGACGGTGGTCAACGACGGGAACAACAACACCGGGTTCGACGATCCCGACTTCGAGGCCCTGGTCGATGAGCTCAACGCTGCTCAGACCGAGGAAGAGGCGTACGACATCATCTGGGAGATGGAGCAAATCCTCGCCGAGAAGAAGCCGTACATCGTTCTCTTCGACACCGGAATCCTCGAGTTCTACAACAACCGGGTGCTGTACCCGTTCACGGACACACTGAGCGGTCTGCAGTTCCTCAACGGGCTGCAGGGCACGGTCCAGACGGCCTCCCAGTAATACAAGGGAGTGGTCTTGGGGGGCGGGTCAAACCGCCCCCCATGCCACCCACCCGATCCCGGGGACGCTCCGGAGAGCAGAGGAAGCGCCCCACGACTACGCTGACCGAAGGCCGGTCCGTCTGGCGAAAGGATCGCCAAGGGCGCCATGCTGAAGTTCATCGGCCGCCGACTTATTCAGATGGCGTTGCTCTTCGTGGCCTTCCTGACGATCATCTTCTTCCTGCTACAAGCCCAGCCGGGCGACGTCACCAACCAGTTCATCGGGAATCCCAGCATCCCACCCGAGGTCCGAGCTCAGCTAGCGGAGCGTTTGGGGCTCGACAAGTCGACCTGGGAGCAGTACCTCGCCTATCTTGGCAACTTCTTCCAGGGTGACCTCGGGGTGAGCTTCACCCGCTACCCACAACAGGTCTCGGATCTTCTCTGGGCGGCATTGCCTAGGACGATCGTCCTCTTTCTGAGCGCCACCATTCTCGCTTACCTTCTCGGCTTCAGCCTGGGGAAGGTCGTGGCCTGGAGGCGTGGCCGGAGGACTGAGACTGCCATCACCGTTGGAGGGGTCTTTCTCTACACGGTCTTCTATCCGTGGTTCGCCATCATGATGCTCTGGCTCTTCGGGTTCATACTCGGGTGGTTCCCTATAGGCCGGTTCATTACGACCGACGTGTGGAATGGAGCCCCGTATCAGGCCAACCAGGTCTTCAGCGTCATGATCGTGTCGGTTCTGATCGCCAGCATCCTCTATGGGCTGGTCGTGTGGATCGCGGGGAGGGTCAATCCGGATCCGGCCCGTCAAAAGGTGATCCGCCGTATCGGGTTCCTTGTGATCCTTGCCGGTTTTGCCATTTTCTGGTTCACGACGCCAATGGCCACGTATGCCCGGGACATCGCCCACCACACCGTCCTCCCGGTGCTCACGCTCGCCGCGGTCACCTTCGCCGGGACGATGCTGCTCACACGGAGTTCGATGTTGGAGACTCTGAGGGAGGACTACATCCTCACCGCCCGGGCCAAGGGGTTGTCCGAATCGGCGATTCGGGACCGTCATGCCGCCCGCAACGCCCTGCTTCCGGTGACGACATCGCTCGTCCTCGCCCTCGCCTTCGTGATTGGTGGCGGGATCATCACCGAGTACGTCTTTTCCTGGCCGGGCGTGGGGAGTCTCCTTCTCGAAGCGTCGCTACGGGAGGACATACCCCTCGCCATCGGCGCCCTCAGCATCATCGGGGTGCTGGCGCTTTTCGGTCATCTGATCGCCGACATCGTCTACATGTTGCTCGACCCGAGGATCCGCGTCGCATGAGGAGGTGCTCGTGACCGACCTGGCCAAACAGGATCCGGCCGCACCCGTCGAGCCTGTAGAGGAGGTTCCTCTCGGCGACGTTGAACCCGACGTCATCGCCGCCGACGCCCCAGTGACGGCGGTCCCGCTGTGGAGGGTCCGTATCCGGCTGATGCGGCGGACGCTCTCGCGCAACTGGGCGCTGTTCGCCGAGAACAAGATCGGTTTCGTGGGTTTGGCCATCATCGCTGTTTTCGCCTTGATGGCGGTGCTGCAGCCCATCCTGATAGCCACGGTGTGGGATCCGCGGGTCTACGACCCACAAACCGGTTACGACGCCGTGGTGTCCGAATTCACGGTGGTCGAGGAGGTCACCGACCCGGCGACCGAGATCGACGTGCAGACGGCCCGGCTGGAGACCACGCCGTTTGTCGAGGTCGGCGACGTTATCGAAATTCCGCTGCAGCCAGCGCCGCCCAGCTTCGGCGGGGAGTATCCACACTTCCTCGGAACCGACCCGTTGGGCCGCGACATTCTCTCGCAGCTGATGTACGGCGCTCGCGCCGCCTTCTTTCTCGGTTCGGTCGCCGCCTTGGTCACGGTGATCATCGCCACCACGGTCGGTTCGGTCGCCGCCCACTTCGGGGGCTGGGTCGACAGCTCGCTGATGAGGCTCGCCGATCTCATCCTGTTGGTACCGCTGATCCCGATGCTCATCGTGGTTGCGTCTCTCTTCACCATCAGCCTGCCGATTCTCGGATTGCTCATCGGGCTCCTGTCCGGGTTTGGTGGCGTCGCCATCGTGCTCAAATCGCAGGCCCTCTCAGTGAGAGTCAAGCCATTCATCGACGCAGCGCGGGTGGCGGGTGGCGGTGATTGGCATGTCATTTTCCGCCACATAGTGCCCAATGTCCTCCCGCTCAGCTTCCTCTACATGATGTTCGGAGTCACCGAGGCCATCTCGCTCGAGGCAACGCTTTCGTTCCTTGGAGTGCTCAACGTCCCGATGAGTTGGGGGATCATGATCAACACCGCGGCGAACCAGGGCTACCTGCTCGGCGGCACCGACTACTGGTGGCTCTTGCTCCCCGCCGGACTGGCAGTGACGCTGCTCGCCTTCGCCTTCTTCCTGGTGGGGCGGGCGATGGACGAGGTGGTCAACCCGAGGCTCCGCGCCAGGTGAATCGAAAGGACCTCGATGACCACATCGCTTGAAGACCTGTCAGCGCGCTCCGTCGACCCCACGAAGCCGCTGCTCGAGGTGGATCAACTGGTGATGCGGTACAAGGTCAAGGCGGGAGAGGTCTCGGCGGTGGAGGATGTCAGCTTCACCATCCACGAGGGCGAGGCCGTCGGGCTGGTGGGCGAATCGGGATGCGGCAAGACTTCGGTGGCCCTCTCCTTATTGCGGCTCCTCCCCGACAACGCCCAGTTCGTGTCGGGTGAGATCAGGCTCGATGGCACCGACCTGATTTCTCTGACAGAAGAGGAAATGCGCCGACGGCGGTGGAACGACATCGCCATGGTGTTCCAGGGCGCCATGAACGCCTGGAACCCGGTGCAGCGGGTGGGCGACCAGATCAAGGAAGCGCTCGACACCCACTTCCGCGGGAAGATGACCTACGCCGAGACGCGCCAGCGCATGGAGCAGCTTTTCAGGGGTGTGGGCCTGCCCCCCGAGATGCTCGACCGCTACCCGCACGAGTTCTCCGGAGGGATGCGGCAACGCGCCATCATCGCCATGGCGCTCTCCTGCAGCCCTCAGGTCATCATCGCCGATGAGCCGACCACCGCATTGGACGTCATCGTCCAGGACCAGATCCTCAGGGAGCTGAAGCGGATCCAGGCGGAGCTGGGGATGAGCATCATCTACATCTCCCACGACATCGCGGTGATCGCCGAGGTCACCGACTCGATGGGTGTGATGTACGCCGGGAAGCTGGTCGAGTTCGCGCCGACCCGCGACGTCGTCTCCCACCCGATCCATCCATATGCTTACCTCCTCCTCCGGTCGACGCCATCGATCACCGGGCCCCGGCGCAAGCTCGCCCCGCTCGGCGGGGAGCCCCCCGACCTGCTCCACCCGCCCTCGGGGTGCCGTTTCCACCCGAGGTGCCCATTCGCC
>DATADW010000365.1:0-2834 GCA_036258335.1 Acidimicrobiia bacterium | reverse complement strand
CGGGAAGGCGCGCAGCGCGTCGATGGTGGCCCGGGCGATGAACGGCAGATAGGTGAGTGAGAATCCCTCGCGCTGCTTGAAGCTGTCGCGGTGCTCCTCGCGGACCCGTTCCACCGCCTCGAAATCGACCTCGACCGAGGTCCAGACATGCGCCGCGGTCTGCTTGGCCCGGATCATGTTCTCGCCGATGCGAGCACGCAGGCGGTCGAGGTTTTCGACCCGGTCTCCGGGACCGCTCGGCACCTCGGCCGCGGCGGCTGCCGGAGCCGGAGCCGGGGCGGGCGCCGCGGGAGCAGCCGGGGCCGGAGCGGGTGCCACAGGGGCAGCCGAGGCGGCGGGCGCAGTGGTGACCGCCGCCGGCCTCTCCTCTGGCGCCTGCGCCAGAAAGGCCTCAACATCGTGGCGGGTGATCCGCCCGCCCTGGCCGGTGCCTGGGACCTCAGCCAGGTCGAGACCATGGTCCCGCGCCAGCTTTCGTACCACCGGCGACAACACCCGCCGCATCCCGTCACCACCCTCGCCCTCGCCGTTGCCGCCGACCAAATAGGGGGCAGCAGCCGGGGACGGTTCTGGTGCGGGTTCGGCTGGCGCCTCGGTGGCCGGTTCGCCCTCGGCGGATGCCTCGGCGGCCGTTGCGCCTTCGGCTGGCGCCTCCGCAGCGGGCGCCTCCTCCGAAGGTGCCTCGGCGGAGGGCGCCTCCGCTGGCTCCTCTTCGGGTGCGGTCGGCGGCTCCTGCTCCGATGGCGCCTCCACCGGTGCTTCCTCAGCCGCTGGCGCCTCGCCCTCGGCCGGTTCCTCAGCCGCTTTCTCCCCGCCACCACCCTCCGTAGATTCCGCCTTCTCCCCGGCTTCCCCGATCACGACCATGGCGGTGCCCACGGCCACCGTCTCCCCCTCGGGGACGAGGATCTCGAGGATGGTCCCCGCTGCCGGCGACGGCACCTCGGTGTCCACTTTGTCGGTGGATATCTCCACCAGCACCTCGTCGGCGGCGACGGTGTCGCCGACTTGCTTTGCCCAGCGGAGGATCGTGCCCTCGGTGACCGTCTCTCCCAGTTGCGGCATGCTCACGGTGGTCGCCATCTCGCAGGTCTCCTCTACTTCTGGGTGGTGGTCAATGCAAGCCTCTACCGCTCGCCGCCAGCAGTGTCTCCCCCACCGCCTCCGACAGTGACGGGTGGGCGTGGATGAAGGCGGCCGCCTCGGCGGGCAGTGCCTCCCACCCCACCATGTACATCAACTCGTGGATCAACTCGCCCGCATGCGGCCCTACCACGGAAGCGCCGACGATGGGCCCGTCGGTCTGGGCGATCACCTTCACCATCCCCTGGTTCTGTCCGATGATCTGCGCCCTGCCGACACCGACAAAGCTGTGGTCGTGGGTCTCGACCTCGATCCCGGCTTCGGCGGCCTGCGGCTCGGTGATACCGACCTCGGCCATCTCGGGGTGGGTGTAGGTGACCCGGGGAATGGCGCGGTAATCGACCGGCTTCTCCTCGCCGGTGGCGAGATGGGTAACAGCGGTGATCGCCTCGGCGAACCCGGCGTGAGCCAGTTGCGGCGTGCCGGCGACCACGTCACCTACGGCGTAGACACCGGGCGCCGCCAGCATCGTCTGCGGATCGACCGTTATGAACCCTCGGTCGGGGGTGATGCCAACCGTTTCGAGCCCGATCCCTTCGCTGACCGGCCCCCGCCCCACCGCCATCAGGGCGACGTCAGCCTCGACAGACGTCCCGCCTGCGGTGACCATCACCGACGACTCCCCCACCTTCGGCGCCTCCACCGAGACACCGAGCGAGAACTTGACCCCCCGCCTGGAGAGCAGCTTCTGTAGCTGCTTGGCCGCGTCAGGGTCGGCGCCGGGGATGATCTGGTCCATCAGCTCGAAGACGTGCACCTCGCTCCCGAGATCGACCAGCAGCGAGGCGAACTCGCAGCCGATGACCCCGGCGCCCACGATGACCACCCGATCGGGTCGGGTCGGCCAGTCGAGGGCATGGTCGGAGCTGACGATCCGGTTGCCGTCGATCTCCCACCCCGGGATCGAGCGGGGCACCGAGCCGGTGGCCACGATCAGGTTCGTCCCCTCCAACACCTGCTCGCCATCCTGGCCGCTGACCGAGATCTTGCCGGCGCCGTCTAGCCGTCCGGTTCCACGGATGACATCGACCTTGCGCTGCTTGAGCAGCCCGGCCAGCCCGCGGACCAGCCGGTCGACGATGGCGTTCTTCCGCTTGAGCCCGGCCTCCCAGTCGAAACCGGCCTCACCGGGGACCGTCACCCCGAAGTCGGCAGCGCTCTTGACGGTGGTCATCACCTCCGCCGCCTGCAGCCAGGTCTTTGCCGGGATGCACCCACGGAGGAGACAGGTGCCGCCGACTCTCTCGTCCTTCTCCACCAATGCCACGGAGAGCCCAAAGTTGTGGGCGTAGAGGGCGGCGCCGTACCCGGCAGGCCCCCCGCCCAGAATCACGACGTCGTACAAGATCCCTCCGAGTCGGCAGGACGCCGAGCCTAGTGAGGCCCTGGTTGTTGATCTGATACTCCGACCTCGACGAACGTAGGCCTCCGCATATCTCCGCAACCCAGGGTTCGAAACGTCGCTCTGGAGCGCTTCCAGCCCACAGAACAACGAGACCCTGGTCGGCGTTCAGGTGCGCTTCAACTCAGTCCTCTCCCATGCCGATAAGAGCGTGGGGGCCAAGTCTTCTCAGCTGAAGGGAGCCGGTGGAATGTCTGTTCGTCGTGTTCTGGTTTGTCTCGTCGCGCTCGCGATCGCTTGCGGCGTGCTCCCGGGTACGGCAATGGCCGCTTCGCCGACCACCCCGTCG
>DATADW010000364.1:0-16707 GCA_036258335.1 Acidimicrobiia bacterium | reverse complement strand
CAGCGGGACGATCTGCGCGGGCTCGGCGCATATTTCGGCGCCGGTTCGCTCGCCGCCGACGACGGCACCACCGTCCAGATCCCCGATGCATGGGCCGACGGATGGAAGTACTTCTACGACGGGATGTGGGCTGACCACACCATCATGACCGGGCCCGTCTATGAGACGCCGGAGTTCAACGGAGGCGGCTACTCCTTCTTCTCCGGCAGGGTGGCCATGAGCGAGAATTTTCTGTGGACCACCTACGGCGTGGCCGATGCCGGTGACGATTGGGATCTCGCCGCCATACCATCCCACGAGGGCACCACGACCTCGCCGCTCAACGCCGACACCTTCCGTATCCACGCGGACACCGAGCACCCGGCCGAGGCCTTCGAGGTCCTGACCTACCTCCTCGGCGATGCATCCGACGAGCTGCTCGGGATCTATGGCGGCATGCCGGCCCGAACCGCCGACCAGGACGCCTTCTTCGAGGCTCTGGCCGAGCAGTTCCCCCAGGAGGTCGACTGGCAGGTGGCCAAGGACAGCGTCCAGTACGCCGACAACCCGAACTTCGAGGCGTTCATGCCCAGATACAACCAAACGCTCGACGCGCTCGGCATATACAACACAAGGTGGGTGACGGAAGAGGGGCTCGACATGGACGCCGAGATCGAGGCATTGCGCGCCGAGCTCCAGGCCTTGTGGGACCGTTAGCTCACCCGAACAGACCGCTCGGCCCCGAAGGCGGCGGAACACTATGACCGCGGTGGCGACCCGGCGCCGTGCTCCGATGAAACCCCTGGCGCGCCGCGAGGCGCGTCAGGGGTATCTCTTCATCTCCCCGTGGCTCATCGGCTTTGTGGCCTTCACCGCCCTCCCGATGTTGGCCACCCTCGCTTTCACCTTCACCAACCTGACTCTCAGCCAGGAGGAACCGCTCCGCTTCATCGGCTTCGAGAACTATGCCGACCTCGCCGCAGACGCCCAGGCCTGGGACTCGCTCTGGGTCACCCTGCGTTTCGCCCTTCTCTGGCTGCCGGTGGTGGTCATCCTGCCCCTCGCCATCGCCCTCCTCCTCAACAGCTCCTCGATGCGAGGCTCCGCAATGTTTCGGATCCTCTTCTTCCTGCCCTACGTGGTGCCCTTCGTGGCCGGGGTCCTCATCTGGCAGACGATGCTGGGCGAGACCGGATGGATCAACGGGGGCCTGTCACTGATCGGGGTGTCGGATCCGCCTAGCTGGCTCAACGACACCACCTGGATCCATCCCGCCCTGGTGATCATGGGGCTCTGGGGCATCGGGGCCGGGATCATCGTCAACACGGCGGGGCTGCAGGGAATCCCCACGGAGCTCTACGACGCGGCGAAAATCGACGGGGCCGGCTGGTGGGCGCAGTTGCGCTACGTGACCCTGCCGATGATGTCGCCAGTCACGTTCTACATACTCATCCTCGGAGTCGTCGAGGTGATGCAGTACTTCCTCGTCCCCCTAGTCATCAACAACGGGACCGGGGAACCGGGCGGCTCGACCCTCTTCTATAACCTCTACCTGTACAAGACGTTCTTCACATTTCAGGAGATGGGATACGGCGCCACGCTGGCGTGGCTCCTTTTCGTGGTGATCCTGGTGGTGACGTTCTTCCTCTTCAGGTTGTCCCGCCGGTGGGTGTTCTACGCCGGCGAACGGTGAGCTAAGACGATGAGCCTTGACACACCGGCGCGATCAGATGAGGCGATCCCAGTCGAGGCGGTCGTCCCCGCGCTTCCGGCGGTGCGACCGCAGCCGTTCCGGCGGACCCGCCGCACCTTCCTCCTGACATCCCTCGCGGTGGTACTGGTGGCGGTCTTTCTCTCGCCGCTGTTGCAGGCGGCCATGACCGCGCTCAAGACTCCGGAGCAGATCACCCAGGCGAAGTCGCCGATCTGGCCGGCCGACCCGGCGACGTTCGACTACCAGGGCAGCACCTACGACGTCTACCGGGTACCGGTCGACGGGGCCATTCGCGAGCTCGCCCTGGTGGAGAAAGGGCGGACCGAAAGCCAATTCGTCGACCCGGCCAACCCGGAAGCCGGCCTCATCACGTGGGAGGGCTCCTGGCGCACGCTCGACCCGGTGTGGCGGTTCGCCCCGCAATGGACCAACTTTGCCGAGGTCTGGACCCTCATCAACTTCCCGAGGCTGCTGTTCAACACCCTCGCCATCGCCGTGATCGGGACGATCGGGACAGTGGTCTCCTGCACCCTCGTGGCCTACGGCTTTGCCCGCTTCCGTTTCCCTGGTCGCACCGTGCTCTTCTCCTTGTTGATCGCCACCATCTTCCTCCCCGCCGCGGTGACGCTGATCCCCACCTACACGATCTTCGTGAGGCTGGGGTGGGTGGGGTCCTGGCTGCCGCTACTGGTCCCGGCCTTCTTTGCCAACGCCTTTGACGTATTCCTCCTCCGCCAATATCTGCTGACGATCCATCGCGATCTCGATGAGGCGGCGGCGATCGACGGGGCCGGTCCCCTGCGGACTCTGGTGTCGGTCGTGTTACCGCAGGCGTGGCCGGGCGTCGTGGCGGTGTCCATATTCCATCTCGTCTATTCATGGAACGACTTCTTTGGACCGCTCATTTACCTGGCGTCGACACCAGATCTTCAGCCACTCTCGGTCGGGCTCTCACAGTTCAATGGCATCTACTACCAGAACCCCGCATTCATCCAGGCCGGGACCCTGATGACCTTGTTTCTCCCCGTCCTGTTCTTCATCCTGTTCCAGCGCGTCTTCGTGCGCGGCATCGTCATCACGGGGGTCGAGAAATAGCGCAACACCGTGTCGCGCTCACGTTCGATGCCGAGCATCCCGACCGGACGTGCGACCCGGGGATGGAGGAGCGCCTACTCGATCTGCTGACCAGGCTCGAGGTTCGCGCCACGTTCTTTGTCCAGGGCCGCTGGGTCGAGGCGCATCCGAGCACCGCCCAGCGCATGGCAGCCGATCACCTCGTAGGCAATCACTCGCACTATCACTGTCCTATGCCGCTCCTGTCCGACGAAGGCCTCGTCGCCGACATCGAATCCGCCGAACGCGCCTTCGCCGAGAACCTGGGGATCCATCCCCGACCTTGGTTTCGCTGCCCGTTCGGTGCTGGGGCCGGTGACTCGAGAGTCCTCGGGGTCCTCGGGCGGTTGGGCTACGTCCACGTTGGTTGGGACGTCTCCGCCGAGGACTGGGCACCAGGTCGCACCGCTGCCGGCGTCGCCGACGCCATAGTGGGTGGGCTTACGTCGGGTAACGGATCGATCGTGCTCATGCACGCCTGGCCGTCGACGACCGTCGACGCGGTGACCGCCATCGTCACCCGTCTCCGGGCGATGGACACCGCCTTCGTCGGAGTGGACGAGCTGCCATTCCCACCAGTGTCCACGGTCCCCTGGTGACCGAAGCAGCCGGCTCGGTCGTCGTTGGCGTCGACGGTGGGAATTCGAAGACCGATATAGCCCTTGCCGCCTCCAACGGGGCGCTGCTCGGCGCGGTGCGCGGACCAACCGCGTCCCATCAGGCGGTAGGGCTGGTCGAGGGCCTGCGTCGCCTAGGTGAGCTCGTCAGGCAGGTGGCCCCGTCCGGCGCAGGCTCGCCCGATGGCCCAGTGGCTGATGTGGGTGTCTATGCCCTGGCGGGAGCCGACCTTCCCGCCGACTTCCGGAGCCTCCGAAGCGGTCTGGATGCGGCACGGTTGAGCCGGGAGACAGTTGTGGTCAACGACGGAGCCGCCGCGCTCCGCGCCGGGACCCGCCTCGGCTGGGGAATCGCCCTGGTCTGCGGGGCTGGGGTCAATGCCTACGGGCGGTCGCCAGATGGCCGTGTCGCCCGCCTTGCCGGGCTGGGGGAGACATCCGGTGACTGGGGCGGTGGTCCGGCCATCGGGTTGGCGGCGCTGGGCGCGGCGGTGCGTGCCAGAGACGGTCGTGGCGGACGGACTGCCCTCGAGCGGGTGGTGCCGGCGCACTTCGGGGTGAGGAGACCGGCGACGGTCACCGCAGCCGTCGAGACCGGGCGAATACCGCAGGAACGCTTGGACGAGCTTGCGCCGCTCGTGTTCGAAACGGCGGCCTCCGGCGACGAGGTCGCCAGGGCGATCGTCGAGCGGCAGAGCGAAGAGCTTGCGACCATGGCCGCGGCCCTGGCCCGGCGCCTCGGTCTGACCAGGCGCGAGGTCGACGTCGTCCTCTCCGGGGGGGTGTTCAAGGGATACGACCCCGCCTTCCTGCCCGATCTCACGTCGCGGGTCCGGAGGCATGTTCCCAGGGCCCGTCTAGTCCGGGTCGACGGGCCGTCGGTGGTCGGGGCGACCCTGCTCGCGCTGGACATGCTGAGCGGTGATCTGGTCGGGTCTGGCGTCGAGGCGCGCCTCCGCGAGGCACTGAAGGCCTGGGAATCGCGGTGAAGGCCCTGATGGAGGTCGCGTCATGCCAAGACGCCGCAGAGAGGCTCTGATCGCAAAGGCCTTTCTGCACTCGAGCCGACGTCTTGGACGGTCCGGTCTGTAACCTGATAATATGGTTACATGCTGGACGTCGGCACCCTCCAGGTGCACCACCCCGATGGGCAGGTCTTCACGTTCGAGCCGGGAAGCCTCGCCCTGGCCTTTGCCCTGACCGGACCGGGAACATACGCCGGGCCGCTGGCACACTTCCAAACCCTCAGGGGGCCGTCCGATCTCGAGCGCTGGGCTGTGGACGTGCTGGGGGTGGCGGGGCTGAAGGCGACTGAGAATGACCTTGTTCTGGCCGTCCGGCTGCAGGCGGCGATCTGGAGCGTGGCCGACGCGCTCATCGATCGCCAGCACGTCCCGGACGGCGACCGCGAGGTCTTGAACGAGCTGGCCGCCGAGCCGTGCCTGGTTCCGCGCTTGCTGCCCGGTCCAACCCGGACGTGGGTTGGTGGCCGGGGCGTGCGACGCCTCATGTCGTCTGTCGCGCGGGATGCCATCGACGTTTTCGGTGGGCCGCGTGCTGCACGACTCAAGCGGTGCGACGGATCGCGGTGCTTGCTGCTGTTCGTCGACACATCGCGGTCTGGGCGTCGGCGCTGGTGCTCAATGGAGCGCTGCGGCAATCGCTCAAAGGTGGCGGCTCATCGCCGCCGCAGGAAGGAGAACGACTCATGATGACGCGAGCCTCGACGGCTATGGACGGCCGCGTGGAATTCCTCAACCCCCATGGCCTGCCCCGGAACCCGGCGTTCAGCAACGTCGCAGTGGTCTCGGGCACCGTACGGACGATCTACGTCGGCGGCCAGGACGCGGTTGATGGCGAGGGGAACATCATCGGCATCGGCGACATCGCCGCACAGACCGAGCAAGTGCTTCGCAACCTGCGGACGGCCCTGGCCGCCGCCGGTGCCGAGCCGGAGCACGTCGTGAAGTGGAACGTCCTCGTAGTCGACGGCCAGGATTTCGGTTCCGGATATGCGGCGTTCCAACGAGTGTGGGGCGACCGTCCCAATCCTCCGGTCATCACGGCCGCCGTTGTCAAGGGCCTTGCCCACCCCGACTTCCTCGTCGAGATGGATGCGATCGCGGTCCTTCCCACCTGACCGGGACTCCAGGGAACTCGATTCGGCGAGGGCGAGGATCGATTCGGTGAAGACCGCGGTTCGAAGCTTGACTGGAAGGGCGCCCGACTGCCCACGAGTCGCCGCCTGTCAGCGTCCTCGGGAATCATGCGGCCTCGACCTCAGGTCACCTCGACCTCGCCGAATTCCGGCCGTCCGGTAGTCCGATACACCGAGATCGTCACGCCCGATCCCGTGGTGCGCGACTCATCCAGCGCCAAACCGGTGGCGATGCCGCTGTCCGCGAAAAGGCGGCGTCCCGCGCCGACGATTACCGGGAAGACCAGCAGGTTTAGGCGGTCAACGAGGTCGTGGTCGAGCAGGAATTGCACCAGCCTCCCGCTGCCGTGCACCTGCAGCTCCCGCCCCTCGCGTTCCTTTAGCTCTTGGACGGCAGCGGCTGCATCGCCCGCCAGCACTGTTGTATTTGCCCACTCTGGGTCCTTGAGCGTGGTCGAGACGACGTACTTGGGCAGCGTGTTGAGCCGGCTCGCTACTGGGTCGTCCGGGTCAGTGGTGTTCGGCCAAGAGGCGGCGAAGATGTCATAAGTGCGCCGGCCGAGCAGGAACGCATCGACATTGTCGAAAACCTCGTTCATGAACTGCCCAGTTGCCTCGTCGAAATGCGGGACCAGCCATCCTCCACGGTCGAACCCGCCGCTTTGGTCCTCGGTCGGACCGCCCGGACCCTGGTAGACGCCGTCTACGGAGAGAAACGTCGTGACGGTGAGCTGCATGATCGTCCTCCATCCCCTCGGGCCAGCCCCAAGACTTCGGGTGCTTGGCGGCGAAGGCATCCGGATCGCGGGTCTAGCCATATTCGCCGTCGAGGAAGCCGCCGTGGTGACTCTGGAAACTCTACTGCCGCGCTTCTTCAAGGGCAGTTCGCCGAGCGGACCACTGGCCGCTCGTCAACCAGCCCGGCGGTCAGGTCAAGTCACCGGACCGTCCGGCAGTGGAGGGGCGAGGCGGGCGACAGGACGACCCAAGTGCTTGCCGGTAACGAGCGGTCGATCCCCGCTCGGGATCGACAGGAGCCGGTCACATCCCCATGACACCACGTGCTCGGGGTGATTCGAATCAGTGCGGCGTTGCCCTCGCCATCACGGGATGGCCACGACCGTTCCTTGGACTAGGAACGGCCGGCATCGGCTGTGGCGATGCGGCCGAGACGGCGCTCAGCGGTCAGATAGTCGACGGTCATCCGGTTCCAGCTTCGGTGGAATGGTTAGGAGGAGCGTCGATAGTCGCCAACGGTGGCCCTGTCTTGCGCCCTGTTCGATGGGGTCCATAGGGGTCACCGGCGTCGGAGTCCGCGGAGAGTCTCGATGAGCCGGTCGCGGGTGATCTCGTCGGTGTTGTCGACGTCGGCTTCGGTGAGCCGGCCCGTGAGGGTGATGATGGTGCGCCACTGGGCGAGCACGTTGTGGCATCCGTCGCACCTGCCTAGATGCTTCTCTACATCGGCGCGCACGTCGTGGGGCAAGGCATCGTCGAGGTACGAGGTGATGAGTTCGACGAAGTCCTTGCACGCCATGTCGGAGTCAGCGGGGAGGTCGCGGTTCACTCGCGGTGCTCCTTGAGGAACCGATCGATCCGGTTACGCACCTGGCCCCGAGCCTGGTTGAGCAGGTCGCGCTCGTCGGTGGGGCCGAGGTCAAGCACCTCGCTCACTTCGGATGGCGATCGCCTCTCGACGTCACGCGCCACGATGACCTCGTGCTGGGGAGAGGCCAGACCGGTGATCGCGTCCCGCACCTCGGCGATCGTGGCGTCTGTGTCGATCTGCACACCCGGTTGCTCCCACCCCCCGGGCAGATCGACCCAGTGGCCGGGCCACTCGGGGTCGTCATCGGGCCGGAAACGGTCGGCCGGGAACGCCGGCTCCAGGGGTACACCAGCTGGAGAGCGGATGAAGCCACGGACCGTCCAGCCCAGCAACAAGACGGTGAGGACGGCCACGACCCCAAGCGTCCAACCGGCGTCGTCGACCCCTGACCGATCGCTAACGGCCCCGAACAGAAGCGCAAAGGGCAAGAAGGTCAGCCAGGTGAGCGTGCCGACACCCGATGCAACGCCGGCCCGGATGGTCGACGGTACGGCATCGTGGAGTCTCCCGGTGATCGGAATGCTCACGGCCACAACCAATAGAACCAGCAGGACCTGCGCGATGACGATGGGCCCGAGGAAGTGGGTGATGGTCAATACAACACAGGCGGCGACAATGGTGGCGCCGATAACCGCGGCCGTGATCGGTCGGGTCAGCCCCAGGCGGCCTCCCAGCAAACCTCCCACACCGAGGGCTGCCATCAGACCCGCCCATTGCAGCCCATATAGCCACGCCGGCGCCGCCAGGGCGACCAGCCACAACGGACCAAACTCAAGCATCGCCTGCATCAAGAGCGCGGTCAGCACAAGCAGAGCGACGATCGGGCGCAACGCGCCCCGACTGAGCACTGTTCGATACGTGGCGGCGATCTGCTGGCGCACCGACACGCCTTCCTCGGCCCGGTGAAGCCGCGGTTCTCGGAAGCGCAGCAGGGAGATGGCGCCGATGATGATGAACGGGACAGTCAAGAAATAGGTCGCGCGGAGCGGCACCACTTCGGCGAGTGCCCCACCCGCGAGAGCGCCCACGACGAGGCCCGCGCTCTCGATGAACCGGATCCGTCCGATAGTGGGCTCGAACCCGCTGCTGTCGCCGGTCTCCTCCAGGAGCGTGTCATAGACGATCGACTCGTAGGTGCCCGACTGCAACGCGAAGAACACGCCAAGGAACAAAGCAGACACGATGTACACACCCACGCTGGGGCTGAGCCCGCCGATCACCGCAGCGATGACAAGCGCCGCCTGGGCGAGGATCAGGACACCTCGGCGGCTCCACCGATCTGCCACGATGCCTGACGGCACTTCCAGCAGCGGGACCACAGCCGCATAGGCCGCGGCCATGAATGCGACGCTGCCGTTGTCGAAGCCGATGCCGGTCATGAAGAGCTTCTCGATCGGCACCCACAGCGCCACATTCTGCACGAACGCGGCCACGTAGATCGGGCGCATGCGCCGCTTGAGCCCGACATGGGCGGATGTGACCGGCGTGTCGGCAGTCACGGAAGACCCTCCCGTGGCCGGCCGGCCGGTGCGATAACGAGTCGGATCGCTCGGCTGGTTGGTTGCGAGTTATGCGACCGGGCCGAGGGCGGTGCGACCGTCGAAGACGGCATTGGCCAACATGATGGTCGTGTCATGGCTCTCTCGCCGACGCACGGCGCCCGCCTCATCGCGTTCCCTGTCAAAAGCTCCGAACACACCACCCAGACAGACGACGAAACAGAGCGCGATTCATCGGCGGAGATGCCGCACGACGCCGAGCGACCCTATTGGCGCCTCTTCGAGGCCTTGACCGGCGGTTGAGCGCAATTGATCAGCAATTCAGTTCGGGCGCGTCGATCTCGGCGAGGAGGCGACGCACCCGAAGCTCAAGTTCATCGCGGATCAAGCGGACTCCCTCGAGTACTCGTCTCGGTGGCTGACGATGTTGATCACGTTCCCGTCTGGGTCGCGCACGAAGAACCTGCGGACGCCCCACGGTTCGTCGGTCAGGGGATGAACGATCTCGTATCCGCGGCGCAGCGCTTCCGCGTAAGCCTCGTCGACGTCGCTCCCGACGTGCACTGAGATCACAGAGTCCTCAGGACTTGTTGCGTCTCCGGTCACGAGCTGGACGGACGCTCGCCCGTCTGGCGATCCAAAGCGCGCAACCCATCCGAGGTTGAGATTCTCGACGTTCAGCCCGAGGTAGTCCGTATAGAAGCCGCGCGCCGCGTCGATGTCGGCGACCGGCAGGTTCGTTGTGACACCCGTTACTCGCACGTCCTCTTCCTATCTCGCGCCGGTCTAGTCATCGTCGAGACGCCCTGTTGGCATTAGGCGATGATGCGCCATGATGCCCGATCTGCGCGCGCAGCAGGGCGGAGGTGGCGTCGTCGCCGGGGTACGACACGCCGGCTGCCCTGAGCCGCCGTTGTGGGCGACGCGTCACGCGCTTCGTGTCGAGCGACCGTGGTGTGTTCATCGGCGACCTCGACCCGACTGGCGAGACCCGCATGGAGCTGATGCTGAGCGTACTGGAAGAGTTCCTCACAGGCACACGGAGCCATGCGGCAGGCGATCGCATCCTGGCCTCGTGTTGTTCACCGACATCGTGGACTCGACGCGTCGCCGAAGAGATTGGCGCAGGGGGTGCCAGGGTGCGACGGCAGTTGGGGCCTCTCGCATCGCCGATCCGGCGCATGCGGGCACGCCGTCTACTCGGGCCGGGCGTATCGTCATAGTCACTTGGTGAAGAGCGGTTACTCGACGGAAGGAACGGCCGGAGTGGTTGTCGGCCGCCTCGGCGCGTTCATGTCCGGGTGGACTGCTGACTGAGCCATTCCAGCGTCTCGGAGGCCGAGTTGAGTACAGAGATGTGTCCTTCGACTGGGCGACTCCACGCATCTGACCTGGGGGTGTGATCAACGAGCCACTCGGTGTGCGAACTGGGCACGATCCGGTCCTGACCACCGTGTAGGAACCGAACCGGGGCCTGCACCTGACCGGGGTCGAACCCCCATGGGGCGACGAATGCGAGGTTGTCGTCCACCATCCCGCCTATGCCGCCTTCGGTTGCCTGGGTGGCCATATCGTTCAGCCAGGACCATGGACCCGCAAGCGCAGCGTGATCTGCTGGGGTGAACTGTTCGGGGTCGAACTCGGTGGACGTCAGGTAGTCCTCCAGCGCGGCCCGACCGCCGGCGGCTGCGCGCAACTCGGCGGCGGCGGACGCGGCCATGCCGGCGAACCAGTCGATCCCGTCGGCACCGAACGGGGCCAACCCGGCGACACACACCGCGGCGAAGACTCTCTCCGGCACGAGGGCGGCGCACCCCAGTGCGTGGGGGCTACCACCGGAATGTCCCATCACTGCGACCTGCCCGATGCCCAACTCGTCGGCGATGCCCGAGACGTCGGTGGCTGCTGATGCCACATCCCGGCCCGGGCGAGGGGTCGATCCGCCGTATCCGGGTCGGTCATACGAAACCCAGAAGATCCCGAGTCGGTCGGCGGCCCGAAACAGGGGTTTCGGCGGAGCGCCGAGGTTCGGCGTGCCGTGGTGCCAGAAGACCGCGAGGCGGGCGTCGGAACCATGCCCGTTCGTGACGTATACATGTAGCGTCCGCCCCGGCCCCACGTCTAGATCGACTTCTGTCACCATTGAGTCATCCGATGTGGTCCGACCCGTCACCGTTGACCACTAACCAACGGCGTCGCCATTGGCGGCGAAGATGCTGGGTGTCGGTGAGTAAGCAGTTGACCAGCCGCCCGGGATGCTTCAAGTTACCGCCCGAGGTCCACAAAGATGGCCATCTCGCCAAGCCAGGACCATGGGACCCCGACCGCAGCATGACCTCTGGACAGTCGCCGATATCGCGACACCACTCGGTGGCGGGTCTCCGCTTGGCGCGGGCGGGTCGGGCCGAGTGTGGTCCGATATCGAGCGTCGGGTAGAGGTCTGGCGCGCCACGGGGGGAGCCTCCGTGTTGGGAAGCTTCGTGTACTGGCTTGTGGGATGCTTACGTCATGGCGGGACCACCGGCGACGGTGAAGCAGTTCAACAGAATCGCCTTGACTCTCGCCGGGCACCGGTTCTTCGCGCTGTGGGCGGTGCTGCGGCACCGGGGACGCAAGAGCGGCAAGGAGTACGCGGTTCCGCTCGCCGTGATCCCGACCGAGACGACCTTCATCATTGCCCTGCCGTGGGGGCGGGAAACGGACTGGGTCCGCAACGTGCGTGCTGCCGGGCGCTGCACGGTGCGCTGGAAGGGCGCCGACTATGAGTGCACCGAGCCGACCTTTGTCGACACGGAGATCGCCCTTGCGGCCGCCCGTGGGTTGACTCGACGCATGCTCCGCCGCCAAGGAAGCTTCCCGCACGGCTTCATCGAACTCACTCGTCGCGCCGACGTCTGAAGCCGAAGCGGCAGGAAAGAGGGCGCTTCAAGACAGGCCCCCGGCACATTCCATTTTGGCCTGTGGACTCCGGTCGGCGCGGTCGAAGGCCTCCGGCGAATCCTGTGCCGCAAGGGTGGTCGTTACAACACCATCTTCTGGAAACCGCGCAGGTTTCGACCGGCCCGAAAGGCTCAGAATTCACCCGGCGACGCGACCCACTTGAGTTCTCGCTGGACGAGTCGGCGCACTCTCTCGCGCTCGCCTTCGGTTACGTGGGAGTCGGCGAGGCGTCGCGTCGCAGCCATGGAGAGTGCTTGCAGCAGGTCGTGGCGATCGAAGTGTGGGAGGAAGCTTCTGAGGAACCATCGACCTGGGAGCCCGGCGCTGGTCGCCAGGATGACCCAGGTGAGAGCCACGTCGACCGATGGATCGCCACGTGCCGCGTTCGCCCAGTCGATGACTACAGGGCCCGCAGGCGACAGGATCACGTTTTCGGGATGAAGGTCGAGATGAAGCAGGCGATCACCAGCGCCGACCTCGGGCAGCGGAGCGGGCGCAACGATCCGATGTAGCCTCGTGTGGAGTTCGGCCAGCAGCGAAGCGTTGCGGCGCAGCGTCCAGGGGTGGCCTCGCAGCGCAGCGCCCATGGTCGGGCCGTCTATTCGCTCGAGCACGAGCGCGTCCTTGGTGATTTCGAGCACCTGGGGAGAGGCGAACCCGTGGCACTCGGCGTGCCGCATCACCAGCGCCTCTCGTTCCGGATCGCCTCCATCCCGGAACCGCCGCAGGACTCGACCGTTGCCCAAGTCAAAGATCTCCGAGGCGCGTCCCGAGGCGAGGAGCTTCACGTGGTGACGATAGGTGCGATTCGACAACGCGAGTCGATGGCGAAGGCGAGGTCGCCGGGGCGGGGGCTCCCGGGATCTCCGGCTGTGGTCGTCAGTGTGCGGCTCTGAGACCGATGCGGCGCTCGTAGCGGTTAATAAGGAGCGTGCCGGCGGCGAGAACACCGACGACAGCGACGGGGATCCACAGTCCGGGGTTGGGGGAACGGAGCGCGGGAACGATGGCGAAGCCAACCCACAACGAGACGTAGGTGAAGTACACGTGCTGGACATAGCGGAGCTCCCATCCGGGTTCGCTACCGCCGGCGAGTTGGTGCGCCAAGTACATACGGGTGACCATCACCCCGCCGAGCACCGCCAATCCGGAGAAGACGAGGCGTGGCACGGTCTGTAGACCCTGCCAGTCCCACACGATTAGCGCCAGTAGCGAGACCAACAAGACGACCAGCAGTCCGCCGTAGGCGATGCGCCACCACCGCCGGCTGTTGTTGGTGCTCGGTGGTGCGAAGACGGTGAGGCCGACGACCAGTCCGACGATTCCGGCGCCGGCGTGGATCGCCACCAGGATGTCGCGGGTCATGGGGTGGGCATCCTCTCTGTGCTCGAGGACCTTTAGAGCGACCCCGATGTTGACTTGACTCTCTCGGAGTGATCTATCACAATGACCTGTGATTATGGACTATACCATCTCCCACATTGATATGTCAATACCTGGCGAGAGCACAAAATGAGCCGCGAGCTCAATGCCACCGCAGCCTCCCTGCTCGGCTTCCTTCACGAGGGGCCGATGAGCGGTTGGGATCTGGTGGCCCGGGCCGCGGAGCGGATCGGCGAGTTCTGGTCGTTGACGCAGAGCCAGGTGTACAGGGAGTTGGCTCGGATGGCCGAGGACGGGTTGGTGGAAGCCGGGGAGCCAGGAACCCGTGCTAGGAGGGTCTATGAGATCACAGACAACGGCCGTGCCGCCTTCACCGACTGGGTGAGCCAACTCCCCGGCACCGAGGTCATCCGCTTCCCGCTCCTGCTCACCCTCGCCTTCGGCTTCCACGTCCCCGACTCCCGGCTGGCGTCTTTCCTCACCAGACACCGGACCATCCACGCCGACCGACTCGCCGCCTACCAGAAACAGCGGGACGAGATGCCTACTGGCTACGAAGATATCGACCCATACGCGGTGGCCACACTCGACTTCGGAATCACCTATGAGAAGGCCGTCCTGCAATGGTTCGAAGCGCTACCCAGACGACTAACGGATCCGACCGAGCAGCCGAGTGACCCTCAGCAGGTTTGATCTCCCTGTCGGGTAGTCGCCGCCCGTGTCCCGGGGTCCACCGACCGCCGCCTGCTAGGCCGAGGGCTCCCGCGCAGAGAAAAGCACCACGGCAAGAACCTCAGGCTCGAGCCCTCGGGCGTCGAGAGGTGCTACTTCAGCTGACCCCTGATCGCCCCGGCCTGAGACGGGTCGTTGTGGACGTTGACGTAGAACGCCTTATCGCTCGCCGTCAACTCGGCGGCGAGCATGGAGGAAATCTCGGTGCAGGCCTCAAGAGTGAGCCCGAACCGTCGCCGATGCTTAGCGGGATCATGACCGGCCCGGCGATATTGCGCGGCGCTCTGTGAACGTACGCCGCAGTCGCGGTATCAATGTCAGCCCACTCCAGGCTGTAACAGGAGGTCGTGCCGTCTGGCGCTCCCCGATCCGACCATGCCGCCGACAGGTCGATCAGACGACGATCATGCCGAGGACTCGTCGGTGACGTCGGGGAGAACGGAGGGGATGTTCTGGTTGAGGCGGAACAGGTTGTTCGGGTCGTAGCGATGTTTCACAGCCACCAGCCGATCCCACGTCGGTGGCGGGTAGGCCTCCCTGATGCGGTCTTCACCCTCATCTCCCAGAAATCCACTGTATGCGCCGCGACTTTCCCGGCGAATCGCTGCTGTCAGGCGGTCTGTCCAGACCTCATGCTTGCCCGCAGCGTCGGGGCTCTCGTACAAGGCGGCGACATTGACCAGCATCCCCCGTCGGCGGTGGGCGAAGGCGGTGTCCTCGACCGGTACCTGCGCCATCGCTCCGCCAAGCACCCGGATCTGCGTCACCGCCATCGCCGCCGTGGATGCTTCCAGCTCACCGACGATCGTTTCGGCGACGGCGCCGTCGAGATCGTCGATGAACATGGTGCGCGCCGCGGCGAGCGGGTGGAACTCCTCCGCCCCCTCCTCCTCCATGAAGATTTCCGGATAGGGCATCGGTCGGACCATGTCGGCGATCGGTTCGTCCAGTCCCCGGAAGGGGGCGACCGCACGCTCTCCGGCCTCGACCGGCCCGACGTTGACCAGCATGCCGAAGATGACCGGTCGGCCGATCAGCCCCTCGGGCAGGAACGGCATCGGCGGCGCCTTCATCACGTTGGCGATCGTTGTCAGCTCCTCGGGTGCCGCCTCAGCTGCGGCGACGAAGGACAGGATGTTGTCGGGGGTCGCCGGAAGGATGAGCACCCCGCCGACCACTGTGCCGACCTCGTGAAGGCGGTAGTGGAAGCGCGTGACCACGCCGAAGTTGCCCCCACCGCCACGGATCGCCCAGAAGAGGTCGGGGTGGTTCTCGGAGTCGGCACGGTGGGTCTCGCCGTCGGCGGTGACCAGGTCGGCCGCCAGCAGGCTGTCGATGGTGAGGCCGTGCTTCCGGGTGAGGAACCCGATTCCGCCCCCGAGGGTGATCCCGCCGATCCCGACTGATCCGGTGTCGCCGAACCCGGTGGCGAGACCGTGGGTGTGGGCCGCGGCTGTGTAATCACCCGCGGTGAGGCCGGCTTGGGCCCATGCGGTACGCCCCGTGGGGTCGATTTGAAGCCCTGTCATTTCGGAGAGGTCGAGAACGATCCCCCCGTCGGACACTCCGTGCCCGGCGAGGCTGTGGCCGCCGCTCCGGATGGCCAGCTCGAGGTCCGCTTCCGCCGCCAGGGTCACCACGCGCGACACGTCACCGTCGTCGGCCGCCTTGACGATGGCGATGGGGCGCCGGTCGAATCCGCCGTAGAACACGGTGCGGCCCGAGTCATATTCGCCGTCGTATGGTCCGATGACGTGGCCGCTCAATTCGGCCCGGAGCCGAGAGATCGAGACGGAACTGCGTTGGGTCTGAGATATGGACACGCCTAGGTCCCTCCGTAGTGTCGAAGTGTCGACTCGGATGCGGTGGGGAACTCATCGTTGTGCATCCGGAGCCACGTGCCATCGGGCTGGGGCAGGATTGAAGTCGGTCTGGCGCCGTACGACCACAGCCGGAACGTCGAACTTCGCCGGCCAGCGCGCCCTTCTCGAGATAGGAGTTGGGCCAAGGCGCTGGTCGCCCGAAAGACATGTCCCCCTCTATGGTTGCCGTACCCGTAGGCCAGCGACGGATCGTGTCGGTCACTCACCGCGGTCGATCAACGAAGTGATCGGGGTGGTGCCGGTCTTCTGGGCGAACCGTTGAGGCAGCGGAGAGACGATTTCGAGGCTACGCCCAGGGCGGCCCGAGGCGAGCTCAGCTGTTCAGTCACACCGCTCCGGGTCGGCGAATGCCGTCACGTGGGTACCGTGACGATGTGCTCTTCGACGAGGTCGCACAAGTACTCGATGCCCTGGACCACGCGGGCGTTTGCTCCACAGCGGCTATGAATTGCAGGCCAAGGACCGTCATGGCCTGGCGCAACTGGACTCCTTGCAGATCGGGGCGGCACACTGATCATTGGCAAGGGGGAGAGGCCGGTCCGGGCCAAATCCAGCGGCGGGTGTCGTCGGTCAGGTTTGTGTAACCCGAAGGATGGCGCTACACGATGGCACGCCGTAGCGTCTTAGGGCTGTGGCCGCGACGAGCCGCGCTAATCGTGGACACCTTCCTTGCCGACGATCCGCGCCCGCTGCCGGTGAGCCTCTCTGAGCGGCTCAACGACTCTGGTATGCCCAAGTTCAATGGCACGCACTGCTACGAGCTGCGGCCACATTACGAGCCGGGGCACATCCAGGGGCGCGGCCGGTTCGAGGCTGGTGGAGCTGAACTCGAGACTGGGATCCAGCGACGCGGAAGCCGTCTGCGCGCTCCAAGGAGGAGAAGTGATGGACCCTGACGATCCTGCTTATCGTGGCCAGGCCGGGTACACGCCGTTTTTGTTGGCGATCTACGATCCTTTTGTCCTCGGGTTCATGGCCCACGTGGTATGGCGTTGCCCAACCGCGTCGGTAGTGGACCGCTATCGCCAGCATCTGGGACGTAGACATCTCGATGTCGGTCCGGGCACCGGATACTTCCTC
>DATADW010000363.1:0-3271 GCA_036258335.1 Acidimicrobiia bacterium | reverse complement strand
GATCCGCAACAACACCTTCAGAGAGAACGCCCATGAGGTGGGGCGGGGCGACGGCTTCCCCACCGGCGCCATTTACATATCGGAGGCGGGGGGCGATAGCCGGGTCGCCGGGCCGGCATCCATCGAGATCGTGGGCAACTGGTTCAAGGACAACTACAACGGGATCACGCTGTGGGAGAACGCCGACCGGTTCTGCAATTCGCCCAACAACTCGAGCAGCGACTATTGCACCCTGGTAGCCGGGTTCGACCAGTGCGACGAAGGCTCTATCTCGAGCCAACCCAACTACGACGATTGCCGGTGGAAGACGCAGAACGTCGACATCCACGGCAATGTGTTCGAGATCGACCGCGCCGCCATAGACGGTTGTGATGAAAACTGCGGCAAGAACGCCCTGTTCTCCAATTACGGCACGAGTCCCGACTGGTCGCCGTACATGGGAGATGTCGTCGAGCAGGCGATCACTTTCGACCAGGGCAATGTCTTCCGGGACAACACGTACATCGGCTCGTGGAGATTCGTCGCCTTCGACATCGGCAACGCGATGGGGTGGAGCGATTGGCGGTCGAGCCCATACCGCCAGGATGCGGGGAGCAATCAAGTCGACTTCATCGACGTCCTCCCCGGACACACTTTCTTCGATGACATCGAGTGGCTGAAGGACGAGGGGATCACTCTTGGCTGCAACCCGCCCGACAACACCCGCTTCTGCCCGGAGGAGGACGTGTCCCGCGGACAGATGGCCTCCTTCCTGTCCCGCGCCATGGATCTCCCCGCCGCGGGCAGCAACGTCTTCGAAGACGACGACGGATCGACCCACGAAGACAACATCAACCGTCTCGCAGCCTCCGGAATCACCCTCGGTTGCACTGCAAGTGGCCGCAGCTTCTGTCCCAATGAACCGGTGACGCGGGCACAGATGGCCTCGTTCCTGGCACGGGCGTTCGATCTCCCTATCGCTTCCGGGGACGCCTTCGACGATGACGACGGGTCGACCCACGAAGACAACATCGACCGTCTCGCCGCCACCGGCATCACCCACGGGTGCACCGCTGACGACGCCAGCTACTGCCCGGCCGAACCGGTCTCGCGGGGCCAGATGGCCGGGTTCCTCCATCGCTCCGACGGGTACCTGCCCGGCTGAGGGACGCGACGGCGCTCAAGTCTCCCGGCCGTGGTGCCGATCCGACATCTGAGAGCACACCCAGTGGCGGGGGCACTGAGTTGCTCGTGACTTTTTGTAACCAGCGCGACTGCACGGGAGTGACATGACATCGGGTGAAGAAGCCGGCCTTTTCGAGCCGACGATCTTGGGTTCGGTGCGCCGCTGGTGGCGCCTCGTCATCGCCGTCTTCGTACTGTTCCTCGTCCTCGGCCTTCTAGCCACCCGGCTCCAGCCGTTGCCGGACATCTGGACGTCAGAGGCCAGCCTCGTCGTCCAGGATCCCAAGACCGGAGCACTGTTCGATCAGAACAACGCCCAGCCAGGGAGATACGTCGAGAACCAGGTGGCGTTCATCGAATCGACTCCTGTGGCTCGTCGCGCCGCCCAAATCGCCAGCCGACAACCCGGCGTCGACCTCACCACCGAGGAAATCGCCGCAGGTCTCACCGTGCTCGCCAGTGCCCAGAACGATGTGATTCGACTCACCTTCTCTGCAGACGGTGAGCCCAATGCGATCGAGGGGGTCAACGCGGTCATCACCGCCTACCAGGAGGTGGTGGTGGAGGAGGCAAAGCGCAGCCTGGAGGATGTTGTTACCCGGCTCGAGGAGTTGATCGCCGACAGCGATGAGCGAATTGCCGCTCTCGACAAACAAATCGAAGAGCACGGAGGGTCGGTGGAGACGGGCTCCGGCCAGCGAGTTCCTGACCTCCTCGCCCGCCAGGCGGAGCTCGTAGCTGCCCGCGCCGGTGCCAGCGATGCCGAAAGGGACCGGATAGACGCCGAGTTGACCTCCATAGGCCAACAACTCACCAACCTGCAGACGGCCGGAGCCATCGAGACGCAAGACCCAGTCGTTGGCGAATTGGTCCAGAGGCGTCAGACAGAAGCGGCCAACCGTGACCTACTCCGCCAACAGGCCACGCAGGCCGAGGTCGACACCCAGGTCGCCGGGAGCGGCGTGATCCTCGCTTCGGCAGCGGTGGACGCCACCCCACCCCCACAACGAGAGTTTGCCCGCAACGTCGGGCTGGCGGGTGCACTCGGGCTCGTGATGGGGATCGGCTGCGCCTACTACTTCGCGCTGCGTAAGCGTTCGTTCACCGTGAAGACCCAGCCCGAGGTCGTGCTCCGCGCTCCCCTCCTCGCCGAGGTCCCTGATTTCCGCGACGAGAAGATCCGGTCGGTGCTGCCCGTGCTGACCGATCCGAACTCGGCGTCCGCCGAGGCGTTCCGCTTCGCGGCTTCGGCCCTCATGAGCAGGCGACGCGAGATGTTCCGTCCCGACGCCGACGCCGCCGACTGCCTGGTAGCCCTGGTCGTCTCGGCGGCCGACGGAGCCGGGAAGACGGTGACGGTTGCCAACACCGCGTTGACCGCGGCTGCCGAGGGGGCAAGGGTGCTCGCCCTCGACGCCGATCTGGGACATCAGGGGTTGAGCGCGCTGTTCGAGGGTGGCGGCGACACCAAGACCGTGGTCACCGCGGCGGGCATCACTGCCAATCGGCTTGCCCTGGTCGACGGTGGGCGGCTCGACCTGGTCGGTTCCCTGGACTTCCCCGACGGCGGGCTCGAGATGCTGGCCTCGGAGCAGGGAGAGGGACTCCTCGAGAAGCTGCGAGGCGACTACGACCTCATCCTGATCGACGCACCGCCCCTGCTCACCGTTGCCTACACGAGCAGCCTCCTCGGCCACGTCGACGGGGTGATCGCGGTCGTGCCGCACGGCAGCCCGGTGGTGCGGTACGAGGAGGTCCGTGACCGCATCGAGCTGAACCCGGCTCCGTTGCTCGGGTATCTCTACAACCTCGGACCGCTGAGCCGTGAGATGGCATCGGTCTCGGTTCGGGCCAGCACCGTGTTCCATCGGGAGCGTCTCCGCAGCCAGGACTACCTCGATGAGGCAGCCCCGCAACCGAGCAACGGAAGAACCTCCAACCAGCCGGCCAAGAGATCATGGCGATCTGCGATGCGTCGGACAGAGACGCCCGAGAGGGCGGAGCCTGCGCCCCAGCAGACGGCGCCAGTTACCGCCCGACCCGAGCCAGCCCGCCTGGCGGCCGGAAACGGCAGCCAAGTCACCGTGCCTCAGGCACCGGTCCTCTC
>DATADW010000362.1:0-3140 GCA_036258335.1 Acidimicrobiia bacterium | reverse complement strand
TCTCGTGAGGGGGAGGTCCTGAAGGTCACGGTGGGTGCCTTCAGCGTTCGGTACCAGGTGAGGTGGGGAGACGGGCACGAGTCCATCATCTCCCCCAGTGGTGGCACCGCTCGCATCATCCGAACCTAGCGAAGCACACCGCCATCGGTTGCTCAGGGAACCTGTCGGCGTTCTCTGCCAACAGCTCCGCTTGGAGCATCGACACCCTCACGCCGTTTCGCGCGAACGGTCGATTGCTTCCACCGCTTGCGGCGTCAGAACTCCGCCTGGGTCCGGGTCGAAGTACGTGGCCTGGAAGTGATCGGTCAGCCAACCGAGAAGCGCCAAGAGCGCCCCCAGCGGCCACGGACGGGGGAATTCCATCCACCTGGCGGCGATGGCGCCGAACAACCCGTAGATGAGGGGAAAGGCGATGTAGTTTGGAAGGAAGTGCCGGATGACGTGCGTAAGTGGCGGGAATGCGTCGCCTCTCGCACGGATGCCGATAGCCTCCGGCACGCCGAAGAACAAGAGCGCCAACACGAGCCAACTCCAGAACGAGACATAGAACACAGCCGTCAGGAGGCCCACCGAGAAGTACACCCACATCAGCACCCACAGTCGGTTCCAGGTGACCGGGACGCGGGTATTGAAGCCCCGCCTTTCCAGCCACCCCCTGAGACCTCTCAGCCACGCCACCTGAGACCCCCTCGCCCGAAAGGCGGTGCTCCCATCACGCGTGGTGTGTATCGCGGTTTCGTGCGTGAAGCAACGGCTCATCTCGCGACCCAAGCATCGCGGACCCGTCCTTGGCCGACCCAGGGGATGTCGAGGATCTGGCCGCCCTTCACGGCTCCACCGATCGACCACTTGGCGACGGTCCCTGTCGACTGGGTCCCGCCGAGGACCTCATCCCACCTAACCGATGGGCTTGCCCTTCAGAATGGGGCGGTGTCGGACTCCTTCAGAGGAGACGTGTGGCGACATACGTCGCACATGAGGAGCTTGGCTCCCTCGAAATCTGCGGTGTCGATGGAATGGGGATGCTCTACAAAGCCGACCACGAAATGCATGGTTGTGTGCTGACAGTCGATGCAATCTCCCAACCCCGCGGCGGCGAAGATCTCAAGGCGCTTGGCCCCGGCCGCAACAACCATCCTTCCCCACCACCTTCTGTGCGATTCCTCTCGGAAGGTATCGGCAAAGAAGCGACCAACCTTATGCAAGATGGCTTTTCTTCAAGCGGCTGGTCTGGGCGCCGCTGACCTGTTCAACGAAGAGGGAGCCGGTCAGGGGAGCACCGACGCGATAGCAGGCTCGGGCCGTGGCAACTCGATGGTCGACGCCTCGATAGAGGTAGCCTCGTCTCGAACACCCACTGTTCCGGGCCGCTCATGGCTCATCGTACGGGGTACTTGCCGTCTGCCTATTGGTGGGTGCGCTCATCCTCCTCGCTGGCGAGTCAATTCCGGAGCCGACCGACGTCTCCCTGCCCGCCGACGTCTCTACCGGCAGTCTCGCCGCGATCGGGGTTCACCAGTTCCGAACTTCCAGGCCGCTTCCCCACCGTCTACGCTGGTCAGAGACTCAACCACCGCGAGAGTGGCGGAATGGCAGACGCGCCGGACTTAGAATCCGGTGCCCGAAAGGGCGTGGGAGTTCGACTCTCCCCTCTCGCACCACTTCTGACCTGCGGATCTTCGTTCCCAGACTGTCGAGCTAGGCGAAAGGGGACGCCTTCTTGCTCACACCTGCTCACAGAACGGAGCCGATGGGCGCGATCTCAAGGCCGGCTCCTACGGAACCCGGGCGCTCCCTCGCGGATCATCCGGGGCCCTCCAGTTCGTTAGCTGGCGGACAACCGCTCCGTATGAGCCCTGCCGGGGAAGGCACTCTGCACCTCTGACTCGCACGCGACCTTCAAAGGGCCGTAGCTCTCTCCGGTGGTCCCCTCGGTGTCGGAGGATGACGGGCCATGGCCGGGGCGTCGCCTCCGTGGCGCCTGGAGCGATGTCGTCGGGTAAACCGAGAGCGAGGACACGAACGTGTAGTGGCCGGCCGCGATGCCCGGCAGCCGCGCCGACTGGCGCACGACGCGCGGCACGTAGCCGCAGGTGTCGAGCGTGGCTTCCCAGGTGCGATCGTTCAAGAGCGACAGGCCACCGTCGCGGTCGCCGTGCACGTGCTCAACGTCGGGGAAGCCGTCGCCGGGCTCCGACTCGCCGCGGTGGAACATCGTGATCTCGTGGCCGCGGCCGACGGCCTGCTCGACCGCGTGCCGCCCGACGAAGCGCGTTCCACCGATTACGAGCATCTTCATGCGGTCACCCAGATGCCCCTCTGACAAGCACGGTCCTGCCCTCGAACACGCCCATCGGGGGGGACCCTACACGTGCCCCGCAGAATGACGGCTGGCTCCGCCCGGCCGTGTCGCGCAGGCTGCCCGCGCCGGGGCGCGTGACAAGTTATAACGCCGCAGTCGACAGGCGCGAAAAGGTGATTTTCGCGCTCGGTTTGGGCTCTTGTGAGCGGCCGGCGGTCAGCAGAGACTGGCCGCATGAATCCGGAGATCCACCACGCGAGGACACCTGAGGGTGTCCACATCGCGTACACGGTGATCGGCGACGGCCCGATGGATGTGGTCTTCCCCGGTTGGGGTCACTCGAACATCGAGTTGGCCTGGGGCATCCCGAACCAGGGCCGCTTGCTGCAGAAGATCGGCTCCCTCGGCCGGCTGATCTACTTCGACCCACGCGGCATGGGTTCCTCCGACAGGATCGGCGGTGGCCAACTGCCCACCCTCGAGAGCCAGATGGCGGATGTCCTGTCGGTCATGGACGCGGTCGGATCCGAGAGGGCGGCAGTGCTCGGGATGGATGCATCAGGGCCGATGGCGATCCTGTTCGCGGCGACCTACCCGGAGCGCACCGCCGCGCTCGTCGTCTATGGCAGCGAGCCCTGCAACGATTCGACCCCCGACTACCCCGGCGGATGGACCGACGAGAAATGGGATGAGTACTGGGAAGAGCTGGAGCGTCGCTGGGGACAACGGGACTACTTCAGGGAGTACATCAAGGAGATGGCGCCGTCCCTGACCCTCGACGAGCAGGGACTGGACGCATATACGACGACCTTCCGGATGACGGGTGGCCCCGGCACTG
>DATADW010000361.1:0-3177 GCA_036258335.1 Acidimicrobiia bacterium | reverse complement strand
GTCGAGCTGCTCGAGTCACAGGCCGCCCTCGAGGAAAGCCGTGCCGCCGTTGCCGCCGGTGTGGCCGAGGTGGAAGCCGGCGCGGCCCGTGTCGCCAAACGTCGTGAGGAGTTGCGCCGGCTGCGGCAGCACCGCCAAGAGGTCGCAGGCAACCTGATTGCCACCAGGCTGGCCGAAGCCGCCGAGCGCCGCCGTCTCCGCCGCAACGCCGCCGCCATGTACATGGAGGCGGTCGGTGGCGGTGCAGACCTACTGGGGATGGCCGACCTGATCCAGGTGGAGGCGGCCGGCGAGTACACCGGTGCCCTGGTGCGCCGCACAAACCGGGTGCTGCGGGTCATATCCGGTCTGCGGCGCCAAGCCGCCGATACCCAGCAGGAGCTGGGACGACGAACCGGCGAGGTTCGCCGTGCGGTGGATGCCTTGGAGGCTGAGCTGGACAGGCTGCAGCGGGTCGTGGAGGAGCTCCGGGCTGTCGAGGCAGACCGTGCCGCTGTCGTGGCCGCGGCTGAGGTCACGCTGGCCGAGCTCGAGGATGAGATCGCGGCGGCGGAACAGCATCGCCAGGGTTTGGAAGCCGATGCTGCCAGGCTCGAGGCGGAGCTGAGCAAGCGTCGCCCCGCCGAGGAACCGGCCACGGAGGCGCCGGTGACCACGACGACGACGGAGGCGAGCGAGCCCGAGGACGAAGGGCTCAATTGGCCGCTGTGGGGCCCGGTCAGCTCAGGTTTCGGTTGGCGTTTCCACCCCATCTACGCCGACATGAGGCTCCATACCGGGATAGACATCGATGGTTCGGCAGGGGACCCCATCGTCGCCTCGGCCGCCGGGGTCGTCATCATCGCCGGCTCATACGGTGGCTACGGCAACACGGTGGCAATCGACCATGGAAACGGGCTGACCACGATCTATGCCCATCAGGACAGCATCGCAGTGGGGTACGGGGAGTGGGTGGCGCAGGGCGAGGTGATCGGAACCGTTGGCTGCACCGGGCTGTGCACCGGCCCGCACCTCCATTTCGAGACCCGCATCTGGGGGGCTGCGGTAGATCCGCTGGACCAACTCGGGGGCTGAGGAAGATGGAAGTTCGCGTTCCGTCCCCTACGTGGGGGAGAAGGGCTTCGCTGCGGAGCAGCGGGTAGGGGGCGCCGACTACCAACTGTGCGGAACCACCCCATCCGCTCACTCCGCTCTGGATTTGGCTCCCCCTCCCGGTGAGGCAGCGGGCAGGGGGAGGGTGATCACCGCCCGCCCCAGTCACCCCCTCTGCTCGCTCCGCTCGCGCCTCCCCCCGGCCGGGGGGAGAGAATCATGGATCTCAACTCCGGCGGCGGACGTGGCGGATTGCGCGGTCCATATCGCGTTTCTCCTCACGCTCTCTGATGGTGCGGCGCTTGTCGTAGGTCCGCTTCCCCTTTGCTACCCCGAGCTCGATCTTGGCCTTTCCTCGCTCGAAGTAGAGCCGCAGCGGGATCAGGGTCAGACCCTGCTCCGCCAGCTTGCCGGCGAGCCGATCGATCTCACCGCGGTGGAGCAACAGTTTCCGGGTCCGCTCCGGGTCGTGTCCGCCACCCCTGCTGTAGGAGTAGGGGGCGATGTAGGCGCCGACCAACCAGGCCTCGCCGTCCCTGACATGGGCATAGCTGTCCGAGATGTTGGCCTTGCCCGCCCTGAGGCTCTTCACCTCCGAACCCATCAGCGACAGTCCCGCCTCCATCGACTCGAGGATCTCGTAGTCGAAGCGCGCTCGCTTGTTGGCGGCGATGTTTCGGGCGGCTGGTTTCTTCACGGCCATGGCGCCTATCAGTGTGGCACCAGGCCAGTCGACTTCAGCGAAGCTCGGCCTCGAGGCCGAAACGACGGATGGTGGCGGCGGTTCGGGCACGAGAGGCCTCCAACTCGGACCTGAGCCATGCATACGACCCCGATTCCAGGGTCGCCGTGATGGGGAGGACCACGTAGCCACCGCGGTCCACCCTGGTGGGGACGAAGGCTGTGTGCCTGGCGTCCCACCAATTCTCGGCGCGGCGGGCCATCTCCAACTCGACGATCACGCCGTCCTGGGTCTCCAGGCAGCACTGGTTGGACACGAGGTTGCCCAGTCCGTAGACGACATGGCGCTCCCCGGCCCTGCCGATGGGCTGCACGACGTGGGCGTGGTGACCGACGATCAGATCGATCGCACCCGACCCGAGCAGGGCCTGGGCCAGCGACAGCTGTGAGGACGTCGGATCGGACTGATACTCGACACCCCAGTGCAGGCTGACCACGACGAGGTCGGCCCCCTCGGCCCGGGCCCGGGCAGCCTCGGCGAGGATCGCCGACTGATCGATCACGTTGGCCACCCACTCCTGACCAGAGGGCGGTGAGAGCCCGTTGAGCCAGTAGGTGTAGGAGAGATGTCCGACCGTCACATCACCGACCTGGTAGAGGCGCGGGTTCGCCGCCTCCTCGGGATTGCGTGCGGTGCCGGTGTGGCCGACACCGGCAGCGTCGAGGACGTCGAGCGTCTCCGCAGCTCCCCGGACCCCCTGGTCGATCGAGTGGTTCGACGCCGTGGAGCAGCCCTCATAACCGGCGGAGGCGATGGCTTGCGCCACCTCCCGCGGGGCGTTGAACAGCGGGTACCCGGAGAGTCCCTGGTTGTCGGCCGAGAGCGGGACCTCGAGATGGCACAGCGCCAAGTCGGCCGAGGCGATGATCGGTGCGATCCGCTGGAACATCGGCCGGAAGTCGTATGGCTGACCCGAGGAGTCGCCATAAACGGCGGCGCGGTCCATGAGCGGAGAGTGGATCAGGATGTCGCCGGTCACGGCGAGGGTGAAGGCGGGGCGCTCTGCGGGGCGAAGCGCGTCGACACCCAACGCCCTCCCCAAAAACGAAGCCATCTGCCCACGTGTCACCAACTCCACAGGACAGAACCGCCTCGGGTAATCCGGGTCGCAGCCTTCGGTGATCCCGGCGGAGGCGACCCGGTCGATGTCTTTCTCGAACGTGGAGCGGTCGTCGTCGCTGAAACGATCAACCTTGCTGGGGGGCAGGTCGAACCCCCGGTTGAGGAAGGCAGCCATCTGGCCCCTCGTGACGAACTCGTCGGGGCAGAAGAGCCGGGGGTGGGCGGCGTCGCAACCCCGGGTTATCCCGGCAGTGACGACACGGTTGATGTCCTCCTCGAAT
>DATADW010000360.1:0-3568 GCA_036258335.1 Acidimicrobiia bacterium | reverse complement strand
GAGACGCTCCTTATCGGGCGAGCCTTGTTGGCCGGGGAGCTGGGGATGCTCGCCACCGCCCCGCTGGCATCGCTGGCGGCTTTCGTCGTAGCCGCGCTCATCCACTTCGGTGGTGCTTGGACGCTGCTCGGTCTGAGCCAGCAGCGGATCGGGGTTGCCCGGACGGGTGCGCTGGTAGCGGCTGCCCCTCTGGTGGGGACTCTGCTCGCCGCAGCCTTTCTCGACGAGCCGCTCACCTGGGCGACCGCCGGTGGCGTGAGCCTGGCGGCCGCAGGGGTGGCGTTGATCTCGATGAGTGGGCGGTCGGATGACGGAGACTGGGCGAGACCGTGGTTCGCGCTGGGGGTCGCCCTTCTCTGGGGGACCAGCCCGCTGCTGATCCGTCTCGGGCTTAGGGGCTTCGACCAGCCGCTCCTCGGGCTCACCGCCGGCTTGGCGGTGAGCGTCCTGGTCTACGGGGTCGTTCTCTCGATGAGCGGCGCATGGCGCCGCCCGCTCCCAGGCGCCGCCCTCGGGTGGATATCGCTCGGCGGGGCGGTGAGCACCCTCGCCATATCAGCCCAGTGGCTCTCGTTCGGGCTGACCACTATCGCCATCTCCATCACCATCCAACAACTGTCGACGCTCGTCGTGGTGGCCCTGGTGCCGCTCCTCTTCCACGAGCCGTTCGAGCGCTTCAACCCACGATTCCTCATCGGGACCGCCGCCATGCTCGGCGGGGCCGCCATCGTGGTGGCGGCGGGGGCCTGATGGCAGGATCGCCCGATATTCGGCGAAGGCCCGCAGGCGTCGGGCACTACCGTCGCCCGACCATGGGACGGAGCATCAGAGAGCGGATCACGGCCGACCTCGCCGACGCCATGAAGCGGCGCGATACCGAAGTGGTGGCGGTGTTGCGAACCACACTGGCGGCTATCGGCAACGCCGAAGCGGTGCCGCTGGCAACCACGAGATCATGGCCGGTCGTCGGGCCTACCGAGGTACCGAGACGAGAGCTCACCGAGGATGATCTCGCCCGGGTGATACGCTCCGAGGCCGCGGAGAGGCAGGCGGCCGCCGAACTGTATCGGACAGGCGGCCAGCCCGCCATGGCCGACCGGCTCGATGCCGATGCTCGGCTGCTCGCCGGCTACCTCACCTCTGAGCCGTAGAGCGCCCGGCTGCGCAAGCCGGGAGCGTGACGCCAGGCCAATTGACACGACCGGCCACCATCGAACCGTGAGGACTAGCGTTTTCTGCCCATGCACATTCGGGAGCGGATCACGGCCGACCTCAGCGACGCCATGAAGCGGCGCGATACCGAAGTGGTGGCTGTGTTGCGAACCACGCTGGCGGTTATCGGCAACGCCGAAGCGGTGCCGCTGGCAACCTCGAGCTCACGACCGGTCGTCGGGCCAACCGAGGTAACGAGACGGCAGCTCACCGAGGAGGATCTCGCCCAGGTGATCCGCTCCGAGGCCGCGGAGAGGCAGGCGGCCGCTGACTTGTACCGGGCGGGTGGTGAGCCCGCCACGGCCGACCGTCTCGATGCCGGGGCCCGGCTGCTCGCCGGATACGTGCTTGCGGATGACGTTGCACTTGGCCACGCGATCTACGTAAATCTTCTAGCCGGGAGGCGGCGGGATCACGGGGAGAAGGAATGAAGCGCGTCGCTCGGGGCCGAAGTGGAGCGTTGTCACCCCGCCGAAGGTCTCGGAGGGTCGGTCCTTCGGGTCGTTGTGGAGGAACGGTCCCACCCCGGTGAACCGGTTCTTGAAGCTGGCGACTTCCTCGCCGCCGGTGTCGGTGCCCCGGTACTCGTAGTCCTTGCCCCTGACCGAGAGGCTCAGCCGGTACCCGGGTGGTACCACGATGCTCGTCGGCCAGATCTCCACCTCGACCTCGGCCACCTCGCCCGGGTTCAGCGGCTGTCGCTGACTGTGGGTGTGATAGGGCCGCCACTCCTCGGACAGGATCGGGTCGAGTTGGCGATGCGAGACCCGGAGCCATCCGTGGGCGAGCGGGGTGTGCGGGTCGAGCGCCCCTTGGAAGGTCACCTCGTCACCCTCCGGATCGAGCAGGCTGAGAACGAGGAAGAGGTCGGCGTCCTCGGTGGAGGAGGAGACCCACAAGCGGGCGGACATAGGTCCGGTGATCTCGGTCTCGGTCTCGAGGGGCTCGGTGGTGAATTCGAGACCCTCGCCTAGGGCGTCGAAGGAGACCTCAGCCACCTCGGGCGGCTCGGTTTGCAGCGTCCCCTCCGGCCAGAGGTAACGCCGCGTCCAGACCGTCCGTGGGATGGGCCACCCTTCCTCGGCTCGCTCCACAAAGCCGTCCACCCGGCGCACCTGGAGCAGAACCGGTGGACGGCGATCCCAGCCGTTGTCCGCTCCCTTGAGGAAGTGGTCGAAGAACTCGAGCTGGAGAAGACGTCCGTAGTCGGTGTAGAAGTGGGTCCAGTGCTCGATCCCGTGCATCTCCAGCCACTTCTGGCTGGAAGCGGACCGGATGAACCCCTCGGTGTTGCCACGGAGATGGAGTCCGTGGCCGCCCCAGTTGCCCGCCGAGAGCAGCGGGGTGACGATCCGCTCGAACCGGGCGGAACGGTCGCGGTGATACGCGTCGTCTAGCGGGTGCGCTCTGATTTCGGCGCCGAAGTCGGCCCGGTTGGCGGCGAGTTGCTCCTCGGTCAAGGTCTCATCGCCACAGGCGTTGAGACCCGTGAGCGGATGGCGCGGGCCGCGATCTCCCAACCCGTGCTGGACAGTCTTCACCTGCATGTCGTACCAATTGGCCCAGAAGGTGGAAACGATGCCGCCGTGGTGGGTCATGTCCCGGTACCAGTCTGCGGCGCCCTCCCAGACGCACATGGCGGCGAGCGCCGGTGGCTGGAGCGATGCCACGTGCCACTGGTTGATCCCGTAGTACGAGATCCCGTTGAGCCCGATTTTGCCCGAAGACCACGACTGTTCCGCCGCCCAGGTGATACAAGCGGCCAGGTCTTCGGTCTCACGCGGTGAGAAGTGGTCGATGAAACCGGGTGACCTGCCGGCGCCGCGGGAGTCCACCCTGACGCACACGTAACCCTCTGGGACCCATTTCTCCGGGTCGACCACTTCCCAGTTCTGGTACACGTTGCTCGAACCGGCGGCAACATCGGGGTGCTGCTCGACCATCCTCCGCCACTGGTCGGGGTAGCCCTCCTGAAAGGCGAGGCCCTTGGCATATGGCCCATAGGTGAGGATCACCGGATGAGGCTCGTTATCCGATGGGCGAAACACGTCGGCGCGCAAGACGAGCCCGTCGTCCATGGTGATGGGGACGTCCCACTCGATCTCCATATCGACCGTCGTCACACCGTGCACAGTCACTCTCCCCGGTAGGTGCCGAAGCTCCAGAGGTTCCCCTTTGGATCCGAAACGGTGAAGCCACGGGATCCGTAGTCCTCGTCTCGCAGCGGCTGCACCAATTCGGCACCGGCTGCAACTGCCCGGTCGTGGACATCGTCGGGGTGGTCGGTGACCACGTACACCGATGCCGCCCCGGTCGGCTTGCGCGAGAAGACGCTGTCGTCGCGGTCAGCGCTCCC
>DATADW010000359.1:0-2703 GCA_036258335.1 Acidimicrobiia bacterium | reverse complement strand
TGCATCAGACCCGAGGACACCTCGATCGCGTCGACACCGGCGGCAACCAGCACCGCCGCCCGGCGGACAGACTCGGTGAGGTCAACACCACCGGGGACTGCGTCTACCAATCCCATCTTCATGGTCACTGGGAAGCCTTGGGGGACGGCCGATCGCACCTCCTCGACTATGACGAGTGGGAGTCGGTCTCTCCGCTCGGGCGAGCCGCCCCAGGCGTCCCCGCGTCGGTTGGTCACCGGGGAGGCGAACTCGCTGAGCAGGTAGCCGTTGGCGCCATGGATGTGGATCCCGTCGAAACCGGCGTGGACCGCGCGACGAGCCGCCGAGGCAAATGCATCAACCGCCTCGGATATGTCGTCTTCACCGGCTTCCTCGACCTCCGCTCCGGTCAGTGGGTTGGGCACGGGCGATGGGGCGACCGGTCTGTTTCCGGGCACACGAGACTGGCTTCCGGCGTGAGCGAGTTGCGCCAAAATCGGGGCGCCTTCGGCATGCACCTCATCGGTCAGTCGTTGCAGCCCTCCGACCTGTTCGTCTCTGTGAATACCGGTCTGGCCGCGGGCGTACCGGCCCCGGGGGTGGGTGAACATATGACCGGTGATGATGGCGCCCACCGAGTTGGCTGCGAGCCGTCGATAGAGCTCGATTAGCCCGTCTGTGACCTCTCCGTCATCCACGGTCGCCATCGACTCGGATGTTCCGGCTCTGAGTAGCCGGTTCGTTACCTTCAAGGCTCCGATCGTCCCCGGCTGGAAGAGGACGTCAGTCATCGATCGCAGCCAAAGCCGACAGAAGTGCCTCTGGGTTGACCGGGAGCCGGGTGACGGTGCCCGGCCGGCCCAGCGCTTGGTCGATGGCGGTGGCGATGGCGGCGCCGGCCGCGGTGATGCCGCCCTCACCGGCGCCCTTGACGCCGAGTGGGTTGAGTGGGCTTGGGGCGGCCTCGAGGACGACGGTTTCGACCGCCGGCATCTCGGACGCCGTGGGAAGGAGGTAGTCGACAAAGCTGGTGGCGAGCGGTTGCCCCTGCTCGTCGTACTTGAACTCCTCGAGGATCGCCCCACCAACGCCTTGAGCAACACCACCCACCAACTGGCCCTCTACGAGAAGGGGATTCACGGCTCTCCCGACGTCATACACGACCGCGAACCTCTCCACCGACACCTGGCCGGTTTCACGGTCGATCACGACCAGTGCCAGGTGCGCCCCGTATGGGTACGTCATGTGGTCGCTGGCGAACCACTCCGTTGCCGAGAGGCCGGGTCTCTTTCCGGCAGGGACGGAGAACTTCGCCGATGCACGTTTGGCCAACTCCCCTATTGCCAAACGCGGTCCGCCGGGCGATCCCCGGACCCCGGCGACTCCGGACTCGATCACGATGTCCTCAGGCGCTGCCTCCAAAACCTCCGCCGCCAGCTGAGCCGCTATGCGTCGTACGGCCTGCGCAGCCAGGTGCGTCGCCGATCCGGTCATCACGGTCACCCGGCTGGCGAATGCGCCCATTCCCTCATCGATCCGATCGGTTTGACCATGGACCACGTTCACCGATTCGAGGTCGACTCCCAGCTCTTGGGCACATACCTGGGCGACAACCGTCTCGACTCCCTGCCCCATGGACGCGGCACCCGTCACGACCTCGACGGCACCGGTCTCGTCGACCGTCACCCTGACGCCGTCGAACGGTCCGAGCCCGCTCTTCTCGACGAACAGGGCCAGCCCGCAACCCGCTAACTCCCCGTGGAGACGTCGGCTCTCGACGTCATCGGCGAGATCGGCCAGCGCAGCCCCAGCGCGCTCCAACATGCCCGGATAGTCGCCCGAGTCGTAGACCACCTCGGTGCCGAGCGCCAGCACACTGCGTTCATATGGCATGGAATCCGCGGGGATGAGATTGCGGCGTCGCAGCTCCACCGGGTCGATTGCGAGCCGATGAGCGATTGCGTCGATGAGCCGCTCTCTGGCGAAGCTCCCTTCGTACCTCCCGGGCCCTCGATAAGTTCCAGCCGGGGTCTTGTTGGTGACGACGATGTGTCCTCGGCACCGATATGCAGGCACTCTGTAGGGACCGGGGAGCATGGCAGCCGTCAGATCTGCGACCGTGGCCGCGTGGGTTCGCAGGTAGGCACCCTGGTCCAACCAGAACTCGTCTTCGATTCCCAGGATCTCGCCGGCGGAGCTGACCGCTGCCTGCAACCGGTGAACCTGGTCTCGGGAATGGTTGGCCGCAACGAGGTGCTCGCGGCGATCCTCTATCCAGCGGACGGCGCGCTCCAGACGGAGGGCGCACAGAGCAACGAGCACATCCTCGGGATAGAGCTCACCTCGAACACCGAATCCTCCGCCGACGTGTCCCTCGTGGAGATGCACCTTGGAGGACGGGAGTCCCAGCATTTGGGCGATGGCGTCTCGGTTGTAGTGGGGCACCTTGGCCGCTCCCAACACATGGAGCACTCCCGTGGCGCTGTCGTGCCAGGCCACGGCCCCACGGGTTTCCAGCGGGACCCCGGTGTGCCGCCCCACAGCAACCTCGAGTTCGACGACGACATCTGCCCGGCCGAAGGCCGCATCCAGATCGCCGTATTCCTTGCTCAACGTCGCGGCGTGGGAGGGGAGGTCGGGCCGGTGAACCGCTGGCTCCCTTGGGTCGAGAACCGCCGGCATGTCCTCGAGATCCAAGAACACGAGATCGGCCGCGTCCTCTGC
>DATADW010000358.1:0-18487 GCA_036258335.1 Acidimicrobiia bacterium | reverse complement strand
GGCTGGGGCGCCGCGGCCGGAGCAGTTCCCGAAGCGGCCGATCGTACGCATCGATCATCTCGGCCAACACCTTCAACCTGCCCAACATGGTGCTTGGGGCACTGGGGGCGTTGACCCTGGCGGTTGGAGAGGCTGCCGACGCCCTCTTCCTGGGCATCGTCCTTCTCAATGCCGTCCTCGGGTCGGTCCAGGAGATCCGGGCCAAGCACGCCCTCGACCGGCTATCCGCACTTGTCCGGCCGTTTGCCCGTGTGGTGCGCTCCGGGGTGGAGCGCCAGGTCGCCGCGGCCGAGGTGGTGGAGGGCGACCTGGTCCATCTTCAACCAGGGGACCAGGTGGTGGCGGACGGAACGGTGCTATCGGAGGACCAGCTCGAGCTCGATGAATCAGTTCTGACCGGTGAGTCGGAGCCGTTGAGACGCACCACCGGCGAAGCGGTGCGCTCCGGCTCGTTCGTCGTCGACGGCAGCGGGCTCGCCACAGTGACCGCCGTAGGAAGCGAGAGTTACGCCGAACAGGTGGCGGGGACAGCCCGAGCCTTCCGACCTCCGGCATCCCCCTTCCAGGTGGGGCTGGGCCGGCTCATCCTCGCCTTGCTCGCCCTAGCGGTCCCAACGGCGCTAGTGCTCATGGTTGCCCTCTGGATCAGGGACGTCCCCTTCCCGGAGGCCCTGCAGGCGGTGGTGGCCGCGGTTGCAGGGATGGTGCCCGAGGGCCTGGTGCTGCTGACCTCTGTGGCCTATGTGACCGGCGCCCTCAAGATGTCGCGCCGTGGCGTGCTCACCCAACAACTCAACGCTCTGGAATCCCTGGCGTCGGCCGACACGCTGTGCCTCGACAAGACGGGGACTCTCACCGAAGGCCGTCTCAGGTTGGTCACCGTGATCCCCGCCCAGGGCACCGAAGTGTCGACGCTGCGGGCGCTCCTTGGACGCTACGCCGCCTCGTCGTCGCTCCGCAACGCCACCCTCGAGGCGATCGCCACCGCGCTCCCCCAACCGGCATCGTCGGCGGAGGGGCAAATCCCTTTCTCGTCGCGCTGGAAGTGGAGCGCCATCCGCCTCGACGGTTCCACCACCGTGATCGGCGCCCCCGAGTTGTTCCCCTTGGCCGACCTCGTGGATGAGGCGAGCAAAGAGAGCGCCCATGGCCGCCGGGTGCTGGCGGTTGCGGGCACCGATGCGACCCTCGACGGAGTCGACCCGCGAGTGGGGATGCCGCCCGGTTTGACGCCGCTGGGGTTGGCGGTGTTCGGCGAGGAACTGCGGGGGGACGCCGATCAGACCGTCAGGTTCTTCACCGAGCAGGATGTGGAGCTCAAGGTCATCTCCGGTGACGCTCCGGCGACTGTGGCTGCAATCGCCTCCGACGTCGGCATACCCGTCTCCTCGCCGCCGGTCGATGGCGGCGCTCTTCCTGTCGACGACGGCGAGATGATCTCGCTCATGGAGCGCTCCTCGGTGGTGGGCCGTATCACACCCGACGGGAAGAGGCGGGTGGTCGAGGGGCTGCACCAGGCAGGCCGTTTCGTGGGGATGGTGGGCGACGGTGTCAACGACGTACCGGCGCTCAAGGCCTCGCAGGTGGCGATCGCCCAAGGAAGCGGTGCTCAGATGGCCCGCACCGTGTCCGACATGGTGTTGGTCAACGGGGAGTTCTCCGCCGTCCCGAGGCTGGTCGGAGAGGGCAGGCAGATCCTGCGCAATCTGCAACGGGTATCCAAGCTGTACGCCACCAAGTGCCTGTTCACCGCGCTGCTCACCCTCACCATCGGTCTGGCGCCGATCGCCTTCCCACTGCTCCCCCGCCAGCTCACGTTGGCAAACCTGTTCACAACGGGGATCTCGGCCACGGTATTGGCCCTTGCGCCTAGCCGCGGACCGTGGAGGATGGACGACTACCTCAAGCAGGTCGCCGGGTTCGCCATCAGGGCGGCGGTGGCGTTGGCGCTAGGCGTCGGAGCCGCCTACGTCACGGCGACGGCAACCGGGTATCCGCTCAGCGCGGCGCGAACTGTGGCCACGACGGCTCTGGTGGCTGGGTTTCTCCTCATCGTTTGGGTGCTCGAGGCGCAGCAGCGACGACGGGCCCTATGGGTGGGGCTCTTCTGTCTGACCTTGTTCTTGGCCTACCTGGCGGTGATCGCCATTCCTCTGGCGCAGCGATTCTTCCAACTCGACCCGAGCCCGGCCGGTCTGCTTCTCGGGGTGGGGGGAATGGTGGTCACTGCGGTGGTCCTCGCCATCCTCGGGATCCGGCCACGGTTGGCCGACGATGGGTCGCCAGTCCCCGCCGGTTGACCAAGGGGTAGCTGCCAACCCTGGGCTGGGGAGTACCACATGGGTAGCTGCCAACCCTGGGCTGGGGAGTACCGCATGGGTAGCTGCCAACCCAGGGCTGACCCGTTAGTTGGGCTGCCAGGGCAGGCCGAAGCGATCGGAGTAGGCGAAATCGGACAATGGCTTGCGACCGCCACCGGAGAACGGGCGGGTCGTCCCCGCGGGGTGGCCGATGGCGATCGCCCAGCGAACCCTATGGCCGCTGGGCAGACCGAGGACCTTCGCCGCGGCAGCGTCATCGTGGAGCGTGACCGGGCAGCTCCCCAGGCCTCGCCCCGCAGCCGCCAGCATCAGATTCTGGGCGAGCCTGCCCTGGTCGAAGTCGTTGCCGGCGGGGAGACGGACGACCGCTACAGCCGCGGGTGCCGTGACGATCGGGTCGGCGTAGCGGCCGGTGGCGGCGAGCTCCTTCCTCCTCTCGGGGTCGTCTACGACCACGACCGCCCAGGCTTGGTCGTTCTTCGAGCTCCCCGTCCAGCGACCCGCCTCGAGCACAGCGGCCATGTCGTCGGGACTCACCGGATCCGGGAGGAACGATCGGACCACACGGAGCCGCCGTATCGACTGGCTCAGATCGTCGGCGCCTGCCATCGACCTCACTCTACGTGACCTCGGCGACGCCATCAGCCGCCGCCTCGTCGGCCAGCACCGAGAGAACGCCCTCCTCCCACTTCCTGACTCGGGGGACCAGGAGGTAATCCGAGTGCACCTGCACTGCCGGAAAAGGCTGACCCTGATGGTGCCACCAGCGCCATGGGTCGGCGACCCGAACGTCGCCGTCGAGAGCCGTAGCGGCCAGTTCGTCGGCGCCGATGAAGACGGCGTCGGCTATGGGGTCGGTCTCGCGGTAGAAGTTGCGCCAGACCGGTCGCTCCCCGCCGGCGCCCATCCTGGCAAGCAGCGAGGAAGCCCAGCCTGGGTCGAATGCGATGGCGAAGTAGGGGCGGTAGAAGGTCGCCAGTGGGCTCCCGTGGGTGACCAGGACGCATCGGCTCACGACGGCGTCCTCCAGGGCGGTGAGCGTCGCCGCAGCCAGCACCGAGCCCTGGCTGTGCCCAGCGAGCAACACCCGCCTTCCGTCTGTGGTGGCAGCACGAACCCGCTGCACCAACTCCGGCACCGCCCGGTCGGCGTAAGTGGGTGGCGCCCACGGGTGGAACCGGCGTGGCCAGAAGGTCGCCACGTCCCATAGGGTCCCGATCCGTCGGCGAACCCGCTCGTCGCTGTAGGCGCGGCGCACCAGCAACATGGCGCCGAGTGGAAGGGCGGTGACCACCCACCTGGAGGCGGTTGCCAGCCACGACCAATTCTCCGGTACCGGCTGGTCCGCCCATTGACCGAGTGGCACCTGGTGGCGAAGGAGCCAGCCGACCCCGGTGAGCAACCCGAGCACGACAAGCCCCGCTAGGGCGGTGACCACCAGGTCGGCGGAGCGTGCGACCCGCGCTAAGGCTCTGAACCTGCGCACCGATGCCTCGATCCGGTGCTCCGCCTCACCCTCGACCAATTCCACATCCTCCCCTGGCGGCGCCGGATCACCGTCGTGACGGACCGGGATGGCGGCCTGCGCTCCGGCCAGCCGCACCCATAGCGCGACGGCGGCGGCGACGGTGAGCACCACTGCCGAGGCCAGCCCCACGGCGAGCCATTGCCCACCCGGCGGCGTCCCGACAACAATCACTGGCCCCTTGGAGCGGAGGCCGGCGGATACCGCCTCGAGCACCTGGGGGTTGGCGCCAGCCAATTCGGCGATGGCGATCGCTTCGGGAAAGACGATCCCGTCGGATGCCAAGAAGGCTTGCTCGACCCGCCCCGATGTGGCCCTGTCCACCCCGGCATCCTCCAACTCCTGCGCCAACTCGCGCGGCGAGCGGTCACGGTCGAGCCAGTCGGCGGTCAGCCCGGTGATCCCAGAGAGCGACCCGGCAAGGGTTGCCATTCCGAGGACCGACACCACGGCAGGCCCCATCCACCGGAACCCGATGCCGGGCACCGAATCGTGATCGGCCAGCAGGACGCCCATGGCGGTACCCAGCATGGCCACCGCCACGCCCAGGTAGGCAAGCTCGCCGGTGGCGATGGTGAGGACGGCGCCGGGGGCGAGCAGACCGACAACCACCAACATCAACTGACCGGCGCGCTCGGCCGAGCTCCGCCACAGGAAGGCCACGAGGCCAGCGGCCGCCAGCCCGGCGACGAGCCGAAGCGAGGGGAATGCGGCGAGCGCCAGACCGGCCACCGTGATCGACACCGCGGTCCAGTTGATCCGCCGCCCCCTCGGCCTCATCAGCACCTGGACCACGGCGACGGCGCCGATGACGGCGGCGGTGAGCCCCAGGACGGCCATCGGCGCTCTGCCGAAGCCTGGAGCGGAACCCCGCTCGTTGCTCCCCGGTGAGATCCAGGCGAGCACCGCAGCCGCCACCAGCAGCCCGGCGGGGAGCCACCAGCCGAGCCTCTTGACCCACGGGTGGAGGCTGCGGTCGTCCTTGGTCCCCGGGCTCGCCCTCAAGACCAGCAGGCACGCCGCCGCTATCACGCTCATCGTGCCTATAACCACCACACCGGCAGCGACGGTGCCAACGACCGAGCCGGCAGCCCACCCCCACACGGCCCACCCGAGGAGCAGGGCGAGAGTCGCCAGCGACGCACCGGCATGGAGCAACGCCATGTCGCCGCTCAGCGTCGGCCGGTACCAGAAGGACAGCTCCGTTGGCTTGGCGTCCTCGCCCGCTTCTCTCTCAGCCATGTCGCTCAGGGCGTACGCCTCGAATTCCCTGCGGCTTCTCCGGCCCAGCAACGCCAGCAGGGCAAGCACCCCCAGTGGAGCGATCAACCCGAGCACCATCCGCCGCCCCGGCGACGACGCCAGCAGGTCGTTGTCGAACACCGCTAGCCACCATCGGTCCTGCCGGCAGGCGGGGGCGCCGGCGCACTGGTAGGCGATCAGATCCACCCCGACGACCGCAGCCCAGAGCACGTAGAGCAGCGACAGTCCCATCGCCGCCACCCGGAGCAGACGAGTCTGCAAACCGACAAGCCGTTGGTGGGTGGGTCGCTCTGCCAGCCAGCCGGCCACGTTTACCAGCGCGAAGGGCAGGACGAGCAACCAGAGCGCCTGCGATGCGCCTCGGGAGGTGAGGCCACCCCAGACATAGGCCTCGGTGGTGACCGCATCGTTCTTCTCGCGGAGGCGGTAGAACCCGGCGACATGGTCACCCGCCACCCGCTCCACGTCGGAGGTGCCGAGCAGATCAGCGGGGGTCGATCCGCCAACGCCATGGACCAGGATCCGGGTCACCCCCGGGTTCGGTCGGCGGAAGCCGGTGGCGTAGTCCACGATGGCCGAAGCTAGACGGTGGGGCCGACACCCACCGCTACCCTGACCCGGAGGCACGGGAGTGGACCGCACCATCTTGGTGATAGAGGACGACCCGTCGATCCGTGAATTGACCCAGCTCGGGCTGTCCGCCGCCGGGTTCAGGGTGGGCACCGCGGCCGACGGTTGGTCGGGTCTGGCGCGTTTCCGCGAGGACAGTCCCGACTTGGTGGTGCTCGACCTGATGCTCCCCGGGATGGACGGGCTCGAAGTGTGCCGCCAGATCCGGACGACTTCCGTGGTACCCATCGTGATGCTCACCGCACTGGCCGATCCCAACAGCGTGGTGGTGGGGCTCGAGGCGGGCGCAGACGACTATGTGACCAAGCCGTTCGAGATGCCGGTCCTGGTCGCCCGGGTGCGAGCCGCTCTCCGCAGGGTCCAGCTCACCATGGAGGAGCTCACTCTGGGGCCGGTTCGCGTGGACCTCGCCGGTCACACGGTGCGCCGCAACGGGGATGAGGTGGTGCTGACCGCAACCGAGTTCCGGCTGCTTTGTGTGCTCGCCGCCTCACCGGGGAGGGTGCTCACCAGGCAAGTGCTGCTCGACCAGGTTTGGGGTTATGACTACCTGGGTGACTCGCGAATGGTCGACGTGGCGGTGCAGCGTCTCCGGGCCAAGATCGAGAGCGACCCTGCCCACCCCGAGTTGATCCAGACCGTGCGCGGTGTCGGCTACCGGGCAGCCCGTTGAGCCGGCTCGGTTTCCGTTCCCGCTTGGTCGTCACCGTCCTTGCGATGGTGGTTTTGGTCACGGTGGCTCTCGGAGTCGCGTCCTGGATGTTGGTGCGCGGCTCACTCCGCTCCGACCTGGTCGACTCGGCGACGGAACAGTCCGGCTTTGTCGTCGGGGTTCTCGCCCCGGAGCGGTTCGACGACGACCCAACCGCTGAGGAGATCGCAGCCAGTCCCTTCCTGACCGATGTCCGACTCGGTCCAGACGACGGCCTCCTGGTGGACCTGGAAGGGACTGCCGACTTCTCTTCGGGCTTCGCCTTCGCCGGGCCCCCGCCCCCCGACCTGGCGGCCTTGGTCGCCGAGGGCCAACTCGCATACGAATGGGTCGACATCGGCGGGACTCCCTATCTCGCCGTCGGTGGCAGTTACCCGGGTGGACCACCCATCTACCTGTACTACTCGGCGGCTTCGGTCGAGGAAACCCTCGGTGATCTGTTGACGGCCGAGGTGGTTGCTGGCTTAGTGGTCGTCGCCCTCGCCGGCCTCGGTGTCGGGACGCTGGCGCGCCGCGTGCTCACCCCGGTCGGAGCGGCCGCCGATGCCGCTACCCGTATCGCTTCGGGCGACCTCTCGGCTCGGCTTGACGAAGGCCCCGACGACGACCTGGGGAGGATGGTGGCCGCCTTCAACCGGATGGCCGCTTCGCTCGAGGAGACCATGAGCCGGCTGCAACGCTCTGTGGAGGCGCAGCGCCGATTCGTCGCCGACGTCTCTCACGAGCTGCGCACCCCGCTGACCGCCCTGGTCAACGAGACGGCTCTGCTCGCAGACCACGCCGAGGACCTGCCCCCGGGAGACCGGAGGCTGGTCGAGCTGCTCACCGCCGACGTGGCTCGGATGCGGCTGCTGGTGGACGACCTGCTCGAGATCTCGCGGATCGACGCCAGCGCCACCGATCCCACTCCGCCGCTCATCCCATCGATCGACCTCCGCAACCTGGTGGCGGGAGTGGTCGAGGACAGGTCTCCCGGCGCCGACCTGCGTCTCCCCGCCGAGCCGGTGACCGTGTCGGTCGACGCCGTCACCTTCGACCGCATCCTGGGCAACCTGCTGGACAACGCGGGACGACACGGTCGGCGGCCGGTCGAAGTGAGCTTGTCGTCGGCCGAGGGGGTCGCCCGGGTCACCGTCGCCGATAGCGGACCCGGTGTGCCCCCGGACCAACTCGAACGGATATTCGATCGGTTCGCCAAGCTCGACCCCTCCCGAACCGGGTCGGGAACCGGGTTGGGCCTGTCGATCGCCCGGGATCATGCCCGTCGCCTCGGGGGAGACGTAGTGGCTCGTCCCGGCATCGAAGGCGGGCTGGCTGTGGAGGTGAGCCTCCCTGTTGCCAGATCGTTACCCGACAGCGATGCGGCAGTGACGGAGAGCCTGCAGCATGGTGGGATATCCCGAGAGGAGTAGCCATGCGAACGATCGGCGCACTTGTCATGGTGGCGGCGCTGGCTGCCTGCGGCAGCGGGGCAACGCCTGTGGCGACCATCACCAGCCCCACCACTGGCCCCACCACCGGCGAGCCGGGCCAACCGAGCACTACCGCCACTGCCGATCCGACAACAACGGTGGCCAGTCCCCCATCAACAACCGCACCGGCACAGACGACCTCGCCACCAACCACAGTCCCCCAAGCCACCGGGCTCACCGTGTTCTTCCTCTCCGACCAGGGTGGCAACGAGGCCCGTCCGGGCCCCTTCCTCATTCCGGTGCACCGCACCGTCCCGGCGACCACCGGGGTGGCTCGGGCCGCAATCGAGGAACTACTGGCCGGCCCCGAACGGACCGAGGCATCAGCCGGGATCGACACCGCGGTCCCCGGGACCACCCTCCTTCTCGGGGTGAACATCGCAGACGGGATGGCCACCGTCGACTTGACCCGCGATTTCGAGTCGGGCGGGGGTACGACATCGATGACCGCACGGCTGGCGCAGCTGGTCTACACCGTGACCCAGTTCCCCACGGTGGACGCCGTCGAGCTGCTCCTCGACGGCGAGCCGGTCGAGGTGTTCTCCGCCGAGGGGATCGTCATCGACGGCCCGCTCACCCGAGAGGCCTTCCTCGACTACGTGCCCCAGATCATGGTCGAAACACCGGGGTGGGGCGGGACGCTGGGGAACCCGGGCCGGATCGCCGGAATCGCCGCAGTCTTCGAGGCAGTGTTCCAGGTGCGGCTAGCCGACGCCGAGGGCGAGGTCCTCTACGAGGATTTCGCCATGACCACCGAGGGTCAGGGCTGGGGCACCTTCGATACGACTCTCGAGTACACCGTGGACGAGCCCCAGATGGGGACCTTGCGGGTGTGGGAGGACTCCCCCGAGGACGGGAGCGAGACCGGGGTCAGCGAGCTGCCGGTGGAGGTGGCCCCGCCTGGTTGAGGCTCACAGCGCGGGGCGCACCATCTTCGTGTCCATGGAAACGATGAAGGTCGCCGGGTCGGGGTCGAGAGCCTGCCGCTCCGGGCTGTGGTAGTAGCGCTCGACGGCCTCGTCCCAGTCACCGTCGCCGTGGTAGGTGGCGAGCCACACGAAACGGTCCTCACCGTCGACCACCCACGCGCCGTCGACGGTGAAGCCGTACTCGGCGCGCGCCGTCACGACAGCACGGAAGGACTCCATGAACTCGCCCATCCGCCCCGGCTCGATCTGGTACATCCGCAGCTGGGTCCGAGCGGCATCCGGCATCTCGCAACTCCCTCCTGGAAGAAGCGCGGATTCTGCCCGACGCCGGCGCTCAGCGCCTCCGACGCCGCAGCAACCGGTCCACTGTGGTCTTCTCCGAGGGCTCCGCAACGACCGGCTCCGGCGGAGGCGGCGGAGGGCTCGTGCCGGATGCGGCGGTGGCGCCGATCGGAGCAGGCCGGTCTGCAGTGAGCACCAGCCGGCGCAGCGCCACGTCAAGGCCAAAGAGCACCAGCGCCGCTGCCGCCAACCACGGCCAAGTGTCGACCTGGGCCCGGCCGCCGGCTGGGGCTCTATCGAAGGCCTCTGACGGTCCGGGATCGACCCGGCCATCGTCGGCCACCGCCATCGCCAGGCCCGGGTCGGGCTCGCGAAACGCGAACTCCTCGTCGTAGCTGGACACCGCACCCGAACTACCGACAACGCGCCCCCCGTCGGAGCTCTCCACGGCCACCGACACCCAGTAGGCCCCCGGGCCCTGTAGCGGGAGCGAGCCGCCGAAGGTGGTGGCGTCGGTCCGCCGCAGGGCCACCACGGCGGTCTCGCCGTCGGGGAGACGGACCCGAGCGGTGCCGGCGGCATCGAGGGGGACATCACCGGCGTCGAACGAGACCTGGAGCCGGCCACCGGTCGCCGTCACCTCTGGCGGGGTGTCGAGACCGGCGGGCAGCACCTGACGCACCACGTCACCCCAGAAGGTGACGTAGCCGTCCCACTCAACCCAGGCCGACGACCATCTGCTTGTGGCATCGGACGTCCAGGTGGTGACTCTCCCCAGCCCCCTCTGCCAGGTGCTGAGCAGGGGATCGGCCGGGCCGACTTCGAGGGCGGTGGAGGCCGTGGCCTTTGCCTTCGTGAGCACATATCCGAAGAGCGACGGAGCGCGGGTCAGCCCGTCGGTGACCGGTGACGGGGCTGCCAGCGCGGGCAGGAACTCCCCTTCCGACGCCAGCGATCGCGCCACAGTGAGCGTCTCCTCGACGAACACCTCAGGGACGGCCTCCAGGTCGGTGCCTGGGTAGTAGCGGCCGCCTCCCACCTCGGAGATGCGCTGCAGTGTGTTCCCCGCCCCCTCCCCGGTACCGAGCACCGACAGCGTTATCCCGGCGTCGGCGATCTGGCGAGCAACCGGGAGCAAACCGGCTTCATTGGGGTCCCATCCGTCGGTGAAGAGCACGATGTGGCGCAACCCGGCCGGAGCATCGCGCAGCTCCTCGAGAGCCGCCATGAGCCCGTTGGCCAACTCGGTGTCACCTTGGGGGCTCAGGGTGGCCAGCGCTGCCTCCACTTCGGTTTGGTCTGGCCTCGGTCCCACGGGGAGAACCCATCTCGTCCCCGAGCTCACCGCAAGGACGCCCACTTGATCCTCCGAGCTGAGCGCTTCGATGGCGAGTTCGGCGCCTGCTCGGGAGATGTCGGTCTTGTTGACCCCGCCTTCGACGAATGTCTCGTCGCGGCAGTGGCATGCCGCCATCGAGCCCGAGGTGTCGATCACCAGCACTTCGGTGACCGGCTGGCGTCTGATCAGGTCATCGGGGCTGCTCTGGACGGGCAGCAGGTCCTCGAGCGCCGAGTCCTGGTAGTCACCGAGACCGTAGGCCTGATCACCCCCGACGACCACCAGCCCGCGCCCCAGGTCCTCGACAAACCCGCGCAGCGTCTCGGATACGTCTGCCGTTGGGGCGGGCACGTTGACCAGCACAGCGGCGTCGTAGCGGAGCAGGGTCTCGGCGCCTGGCACGCCGCCGAGTACATCGACCGCCAGGTTTCCCGCCCCGAGCGCATCGGCCAGTTCGGACCCCTCCCCGGCGCGACCCTCCACCACCGCCACCCGGGCAGGACCCAGTACCCGGGTGAGACCCACGGCACGGTCGTTCTCGGGCCTGGTGTCGAAACCGGCGATGACCTCGGCGCCCACGGTCATGAACCCTGGTTGCGCCGCCGGGACCTCGACCTCGATCTCGTTGCGACCAGGCTCAAGCTCGACCGCCAACCGCTGCTGCTCCCCGCCCGCATCCACCACCAGCTCTGCGGGACCGCCGTCGGTGGACCTCACCGATATCGTCACCGGCACCTGATCGCCCCGCCTCGCCGTGGCGGGCGCCTCCACACCGTCGAGCACTGCGTCGGCCGATCGATCGCCGCCAACCATGACGACATCCACCGCGATCCCCTCGGCGGCTAGCTCGTCGGCGACCGCAGCTGCGTCCCCCGTCGTGGGGACGAGATCAGATAGAACCACTACCCGGCGCGAGCCCTCGGTGGGGAGCAGCGTCGCCGCGGCACGCAACGCGGTGGCCAGATCTGTGGCGCTGTCGTCCACCTGGGTGCGGATCGGGCCGGGCTGTCTTCCCGCGGCCAGAGGGGTGTCAACCCTCGCCTCGGCCCCGAACACCATGACTCCGGACCGGTCATCGGGGCGTGCCTGCTCCAAGGCGTCTGCGATGAAAGCCTCCTGCTCCTCGATCGCCATTGGGCCGACAGACGCCGACCGATCGACGAGGAACAGCGTGGAATGGGTGTCCACCGGCCGGGCCCACACCGGCTGTGCCATGGCCGCCACCAGCAGCGCCACCATCCCGACCCGGGCCGCTACGGCCCAACGGTGCTGTTGGGCGGGAACCGATCTCCTCCCCCGACGGGCCGCCACCAGCACCCCGAGCACCACCACCGGCAGCGCCAGAAGCCACCATGGTGAGCGCAGGATCATCGGCCCGACCGCCGGGCGCCGACCAGGCCGGGCGCACCATCTGAGACCTCGACTCCTCGAGCCACCGGCGTCACGCGCCGCCGCGGACGGCGGTGCCCCAGCCACCACTCCGCCATGGCGAGGAGTAGAAGCCCGCCGATGACCCACGGCGCCCACTCCCGCACCAAAGAACCCGCCGAGACCTCGGTCCCGGGCGCCGCCACTGTGGCGATCTGCCTTGTAGCGCCCTCCGACTCCGCTGGTGCGAAACGCCGCACGACCACCGGTCCCGGCGCTTCCGACCCGTCCGCCCTCAGGTATGTCACCGTGTAAACACCGGGCAGGTCGGTGTCGGTGAAGAGATCGACCGTGCCTCCGACCTGGCGCACCTCACGATCGGGGAGGGCGACCCGGCTGGATCCTCCTGGCGGGGGGACGAGGGCGATAGGGACACCCGCCGTGTCGGCGGCGACGTCGCCACCCACGCCCGTCCCGGAGAGCCACTCGAGCAGACGGGTGCCGAGGATCGGATAGGCAATCTGAATGGGGAGGTTGGAGTGGGCGATGTCGAACGTGAAATACACGACGCGTCTCCCGCCCACCTCGCCAAGCAGGACCAGGGGCACGTCGCCCGACCGCACCAGCGGCAACCAGCGCGGGGCGTCGACCACCTGCGCCTCCCCGACGACAGTCTCGCTGAGATCCACCCCGTCGAGCAACGGGTCGCCGGGGCGCTGCCAGGTCACCGCCAGGTTCTGAGCCAGTTCGACCACTTCGATCCCGTCGGGCGGCTCGGCAGTCCTGATCACCCACGCAGGGCGGTCGAGTGAGTTCAAGTCGCCGCCATCTACCAAGAGAAGGTCGGCGTCCTCCTCCCCCTCCGCGGGACGGAAGCCGGGGGCGGCATCGACCAGTGCCTCGGTGAAGAACGTTGGTGCGCCCGTGACCTCGACCACCTGCTCAGGTGCCGCCCCGATCACCAGCGCGGCGAGATCATCGCCGGGGAGTGCGTCGGGTGCTTGGACCACGCGGGCGGTCACCACGTCGCCCGGTCCGGCCTCGAGCGGCACAGTCACCCGCCCCCTCTCCATCGGCGCCAGCTTGAGTTCACTGCTCCCGATTGGGAGGCCGTCCACCTCGAGCTGCACAGTGGCGGTACGGGCTCGCTCCGAGACGTTGGAGACCTCGAGGAAGGCGCGGGGGACGCCGGCGGTGGAGGGGTCGGTGGAGAAGGCGGTAATGGCCAGGTTGTCGCCGACGTCGTCGAAGACGACATGCTCTGCCCCGACCACCGGCTCCTCCAGGGTCGAATCGGCCGGGCCGCCGTCACTGAAGATGAGAATGCGGGTGGGACGATCGGGTGTCTCCAGGCCTCGGGCCAGCCGCAGCGCCCCCTCCAGGTCCTCGACACCACCCCCGGCCTCGAGTGTCCCGAGTGCCTCCTCCACGGCCTTTCCATCCTGGGAGAAGGCCACCAACACGCGCGGAGTCGGCCCGGCGTCGACAACGGAGACGAGGTTCGCCTCGGAAACGTCGGCGGCCAAACCGGTCGCTTCACCGACCGCTCGCTCAAGCCGACCCGCCATCGCCATCGACCCTGACGTGTCCATCACGAAGACGGTGTGCGGCCCCAGCACGGTTTCCTGGAGGAAGAAGGGACGCGCCAGCAACAGGGCGAAAAGAGCCAGGATGGCAAGCTGGGCCAGCAATAGCGGCGTGGGGCGGAGGCGTTGCCAGGGGACCGCCGACGACACCGGATTTCCCACTTGATCCCAGAGATAGACGCTGGAGACGGGGGTCCGCTGACGGCGGCTCCTCAACATGTAGAGCGCGAGGAGCGGCACCGCCAGCGCCGCCACACCGAGCGCTGCCGGCACCAGGAACCTCACCGCAGCACCCCCGCCCCGGCCAGCTGTCGGAGCGCGGCTTCCTCCGCGCCCGCCTCCGCCCGGACCACCAGGTGGTCCATCCCGGAGCGACGGGCCCTCCCCGCCACCGCAGCGAGGAATTCCTCGAGCCGGTGCTGATATCCGTCGAGTGCCTCGACCGAAGCGGAGAACGGGAGCCGGACCCCGGTCTCGCCATCGATGAGGTCGAGGTCGCCAACCAGTGCCGGATCGAGCTCACCCCCGCCGAGCACCTGAAGCACCAGTCCGCCACCAGTGGCGCCGAGCTTGTCGATCGCCGACTCCCACCCCGGGTCGAGCAGATCGGAGACGAGCACAGTCAGGGCGCGCGCCGCACCGGGGCTGCCGGAGCGGATGGCGGCTTCTTCGAGAGCGGCGGCGCCACCCGGCTCGATCCGCTCCAGCCACCGCTCGATCTGCGGCCACGATGAGAGGTGGCGGCCAAGCGGACCGATCACCGATCGGGAGGAACCGGCTCCTCCAAGACAGATCGGTTGCACCCTGTCGCCTCCGGCAAGAGCCAGATATCCAACCATTGCCGCCAGACGGCGGGCGGTCTCGAGCTTCTCCTCGTAACCCATCGATGCCGAGGCGTCGATGACGAGGCGGAGCGTGAGCTCCTCCTCCGCTTGATAGCGCCGCACCAATATCACCCCGAGGCGAGCCCAGAGCTGGTGGTCTATGCGGCGGAAGTCGTCGCCCGGCGTGTACTCCCTGTAGTCGGCGAAATCGAGGCTCTCGCCGAGGCGAACCGAGGAGTGGCGACCCGACCACATACCCCGGATACGACGCCTGGAGACCAGGGCGAGCCGCTCGAGCCGCGCCCTCAGCGCTGGCTCGAGCAGCACCTGAATGACCTTCCGGGGATCATGAGACCGGGCCGGGGAAAGGGTGGGCGGCGACAACGTCGCCGATGAGGTCGTCGGGGGTAACCCCATCCGCCACCGCCTCGTAACCAAGGACCAGGCGGTGGCGCAGCGCCGCCGGTGCCAACGCCACCACGTCGTCGGCGGCGAGATTTGGCCGGCCGTCGGTCAGGGCGCGCGCCTTGCCTCCGAGCACCAGCGCCTGCGCGCCGCGCGGGCTGGCACCGTGCCGGACATAGCGGCGCACCCGTTCCGGCGCCACCTCGCTCCGTGGATGGGTGGCCGCCACCAGCGTGGCGGCGAACTCGAGCAGGTGAGATGCGGCGGGGAGCTCGCGCACCACTTCTCCCATCTCCAGCAGGGTGGGCCCGTCCGCCGCGGCGTGGGCGGTGGCGTCGTGGCCGGTTGTGGTGCGGCGGAGTATCTCAACCATGTCGCCGGTGCCGGGGAAAGGCACGAGGACCTTGAACAGGAATCGGTCGAGCTGGGCCTCGGGGAGGGGGTAGGTGCCCTCCATCTCGATCGGGTTCTGCGTCGCCATGACCAGGAAAGGCCGGGGGAGCTTGTGTGTCTCGCCACCGAGGGTGATTCGCCGCTCCTGCATGGCCTCGAGCAGCGCCGATTGCGTCTTCGGGGTGGCACGATTGACCTCGTCGGCCAGCACCAAGTTTGCGAAGATCGGACCCTCGTGGAACTCGAACCGGTTCTCGTGGAGCACCTTGGTCCCCAGGATGTCGGCAGGCATCAGGTCGGGGGTGAACTGGACCCTGCCAAACGACACATCCAGCGCCTGACCCAGCGTCGTCAACAGCCGGGTCTTCCCCAGCCCGGGCACGCCTTCCAGCAGCACGTGACCTTCGCAGAGCACGGCGAAGATGACCGCGGTGACCAGATCGTCCTGACCGACGATGACCTTGCCGACCTCCTTTCGAATCCCGTCCAAGGTTCCGGCGAACCGCTCCGGTGTCATCGGCGAGCCGTTCATTCGCCTGGCTCCAACTCGGTGAAATACGTCCGCACCAGATCCCGCAGCGCCGGGGGGACGATCAGCCGGTCGAGGGCCTCGAGCGCCGCGCTCTGGTACTCGGCAAACCGCTCCGTGTAGGGAGCCAGGGGCACATTCCTGATGCCCTCTCCCTCCACCCGGCCTCTCAACTCGCCCGGTTCGAGCCCCTCGAGCCTCACCCGCACCTCTTCGCCTTGCTCGAAACCGACCGGGTCAAAGACGCTCACCCGGTCGGGTTCCTGGGCCGGGTCTTGGTCCCCCGTGCCACCCTGGACATTCCCGTTGCCGCTGGCGGGAGTGGGGGTTCCTGGAACCTGTGAGCCTCCGGCGCCCTGACCGCCGCCCCCTCCGCCGGCCCCTTGACCCTGTCCCTGCCCTTGGCCTTGTCCCTGCCCTTGGCCCTGACCCTGCCCTTGGCCCTGACCCTGACCTTGACCCTGTCCCTGACCTTGACCCTGTCCCTGGCCCTGGCCCTGTCCCTGGCCCTCGCCCTCCCCGCTCCGTTGACGATCCAACCGCTCCTGGGCGTCGCGTACCGCCGAGCGGGCTTGGGCCTCCGCCTCGGCCGCAGCGGCCTCCGAGGTCACCCGGTCCACTTCGTCTGCAGCCTCGCTCAGAGACTGCTCGGCGCCGGCACCGCCTCGCTGCAGGTCGGAGGCAGCCCCTTCCAACGCCTCTGCCAGCTCGCCATCGATTCCTTGGAAGTCCTCGGCGCGTTGCGCCAACTCGTCCGCTGCGGTCTCGCGCTCGGCGGACGACAATTCGTTCGCCCGTGAGGCGAGATCGCGCAGCTGATCGGCTGAGGTCTCCCCTTCGCCCAACGGCTGCTGCTGCAACCGACGCTCCATACCCGCCAGCGCGGTCCGCCTCGCCAGTTCGGCCGGGTCGGTCTGTGCGGCGAGACGCTCGCGCGCCTCGCCGAGACGGGTCAACGCCTCATCGATGTCGGCCGACTCCCGCAGCCTGCGGGCCGTGTCCTCCAGTTGCCGGCGCACCTCTTCGGGGAGGTCGGCCGCCTCCGCCTCGAGACGCTGCGCCTCCTGCTCGATCGCCTCGGACTGCCTGTTTCGTTCCTCTAGTGCCGCGTCCGCCGGTGAAGGGACCAGCGCCAAGGCGAGTGCCGCGGCCACACCAAGAGCGGCCAGCCATGGGAGGGCGCCTCCGGTTATCACCGGCCCGAGGGCCGAGGCGTCCCTTCGCTCCGCCCAAGCTGCCGCTGCTGCGACCTGTCGCATCTCGGGGTCGCTCAGATCGGGACGCTCGACCAGTTCGAGGGCGGTGGAGACCCTGTCGTATCCCCCGAGCCGACGGTCGGTCTCCAGAGCGGCGCGGCCCAGCGATGGGCGGCGCAGCATCGTCGCCGCCGTCACCACCACCAGTGCGACGGCCAGCGCGGGCAGGGCAGCCACCTCGGCCCACGGCAGTATCACCATCCGACCCACGGCGAAGATCGCCGCCGCGGCTACCGCCACAACCGCCACCGTCGTCAGCAACCGGACCCACAGCGCAGCGAGGGTGAGCCGGCGGCGGGCTACCACCAGCAGGGACCGAATCGACTCAGGCAGCGGCACGAGACACCTTTGCGGCTCGTTTGGAGCCATCGGGCGCCGAGACCCGCCTGGTCGCACCGAAGAGGGCCAACAACGACAGCGCCCCATAGATGGCGACGGTACGGACCCACACCGCGCCCCTTCTTGGGCGGAGCGGCGGGAGATCCACCTGGGCGGTTTCGTCCAGATCAACCGAAATGTCCTGGGGCGCCACCATGCCGGCGTCACTCGCTTGCTCGGTGAACGGCGACAGCCCGGCTCGAAGGGAGAGCAGACCGTTGACCGGGGCGAAGACGGCGATCTCGTTCATCGGGTCCCCCTCGATCGGCTCCCCCACGGCCGAGACCATCCCGATGTAAGGGTTGATCCAGGACGAGTAGATCTCGCGGCCGCCAACTGGGAAGAACGTTTCCTCGGAGGGCCGGAAGGCGATGATCTCCGCCGCCATCACGCCGAGGCTGAGGAAGGCGATCAGCGCGGCCAGCGCGTATGCCCCCGCCACGGCGCCGCGGGTGCTGCGCGCCCGGGCCGAGATCCAAAGCGAGATGCACCCCAGAGTGAGCGCAGTGAGCAGGACCATCCCCAGCCCCGCGGCCGCCTCGCGCAGCGAGACACCACCAAAGAGGCTGGGAAGAGCGACGATCGGGGCAACCGCAACCAGGAGCAGCATCACGTAGGACATCGACGACATGAGCTTTCCACGCACCACCTGGCCGGCGCTCAGTTGGCTGACCTGGAGTAGCGGCAGGGTGAGGCGCTCGCGCTCGCCGACGATGCTCAGCGCCACGCCGCCCGGCACGACCATGACGACCCCCGTCATGAGCAGCACCAGCAGCGACTCGAACATGAATCTCCCCATGGTGGCCGCGGCCACAAAGGTCCCACCGGTCCCGAACATATTCTGGGCGACGAGACGGGAGAGTTGGTACACCAGATAACCGAGCAGCCCCACGGCGAGGATCCACAGGGTAAAGAGGACGGCCGAGCGCGGCCGTCGGAACCTCTCGGTCAGCTCGCGCCGGGCGACCGGGTTCACCCCGACCCCGCCTCTGCCTTGCCGTCGTCGGTTATCCGCATGAAGAGCTCCTCGAGCCCCGCCGACTCGACCCGCCATTCGGCTACCTCGATCCCTGACTCCACCATCTCGCGCAACAACGAGGCGGATACCGACCCGTCGCCGCCGATGGTGAAGCGGATCAGACCCTGTTCGACAGATACGTCGCCTACCTCGGGGTGGCCACTCATCAGGTCGTCGGCGTGGTCCACCTCGGAATCGGGGATGCGGGCGGTGACCCGCCGGCTCCCCACAAGCGCAGCCCGGATGTCATCGATCGA